>JAATFJ010000144.1 GCA_015655255.1 Actinomycetales bacterium
GGGCGATGCGGCGACCCGCGCCGCAACGGCGACGGCCTCGGCAAGGGATCGAGCACCGGTCCGCCCGCCCGCACCGCCGAGCTCGACGAGCACGGCCATCCGCTCCATCCCCACCTCGGCGGCCGTCTGCTCCATGCGCTCCACCGTGGCGAGCGAGTCGACCCAGGAGACGAGGCGCGAAGTGCTGTCCGGTCCGGTGATCTCTCGAATGCCCGCGACGGCTATGGGGTCGATAAGCGTGTTCGCGAGCTGCACGAAACCCACGCCCTCCGCGAGGCCGACGCGCGCCTGCCACCCTGTCGCGAAGGTGATCCCCGTCGACCCCGCATCGAGCTGACGATGCCAGAGCGCGGGTGCCATCGTCGTCTTTCCGTGCGGCATGAGTTCCATCCCGCGGGCGGCGACCCATCCGGCGAAGGCGGCGAGGTTGTGATCGATCGCGGCGGCATCCACCGTCAGCAGCGGCGTGCTGAATACGGAGAGCGGTGCGCCGTCTCCGAGGAACTCCGCGACGGTGCGTCCCGCACCGGTCGGAGGAAAGGACTTATCGGCGATCCCGATCACGCGTTCCGACCCCACTGGTGGACACCTCTCTGCGACATGCCGCGCACGATCCGGGTGAACGCGCGGCGCACGATCCCCCCAGCCTGCCACGATCCGTACCCCCGCCCCGCCGAATCGCCACGGCGCACTTCCCGCCCATCCGTTTTTTGCCGACACGGAATGAAATCCACCGCGCTGCGTTGACTACACTCAGAGCAAGAACGTGCTCCGGGGTCGGTGAGAATCCGAACCGGCGGTGACAGTCCGCGAGCGTCACGGGAAACCGAGGCGCCGATCCGGTGGAATTCCGGGACCGACGGTGATGCGAGGTTTTCCTCGCTAGTCCGGATGGGAGGCAGCACGAGGCGCATGCGCGTCTGCTGACGATCCCCGGAGCCTCGATGAAGGACGTGGGATGGCAGTGACAGAGGCGGAGCGCCGGGCGATGACGCGAGCGATCGCGCTCGCGGCCCGCGGCCCCCGCGGCATCAACCCGCAGGTGGGAGCCGTCATCCTGTCACCCGCGGGAGACTTCCTCGCAGAGGGCTGGCACCACGGCGCGGGGACCGCGCATGCGGAGGTCGACGCCCTCTCCCGCCTCGCCCAGGGCGAGGCGGGCGGAGCAACCGCCGTCGTCACCCTCGAGCCGTGCAATCACACGGGCCGCACCGGTCCCTGCGCCCTCGCGCTCATCGAAGCCGGTGTCGCTCGCGTCGTCTACGCTCTCGACGATCCCGGCGAGGTTACCGGGGGCGGTGCGGAGCGTCTGCGCGCGGCCGGTATCGCCGTCGAATCCGGTGAGCAGGCGGCGGACGTGCGCGCGCTCATCGACGATTGGCTCGTGGTGCAGCGACTCGGGCGTCCGCTCGTGACGGTGAAGTGGGCGCAGAGCCTCGACGGGCGCGCCGCCGCAGCCGATGGGACCAGCCAGTGGATCACCGGCCCGGAGGCGCGCGCCGATGTGCATCGCCGGCGCGCGGCCGCCGACGCCATCGTCGTCGGCACGGGAACGGTGCTCGCGGACGATCCCACTCTCACGGCGCGAGACGGGGACGCGCTTCTCCCCCATCAGCCCCTCCCCGTGGTCATCGGCCGCACGGAGACTCCCCCGAATGCCGCCGTGCGTCGACACCCGAAGGACGCGCTCTTCTTCCGCACCCGCGACCTGCCGGAGGTCCTGGCGGACCTGCGCGAGCGCGGGGTGCAGAGCGTCTTCGTCGAGGGCGGTCCGAGCCTCGCGAGCGCCTTCCTCGCAGCGGGGCTCGTGGATCACGTCCTCGCGTACATCGCGCCCGTCCTGCTCGGCGGGCCAAAACTCGCGCTGACTGACATCGGCGTGACGTCGATCGGCGAGGCGCAGCGCTTCACCGTCGATGAGTGGGTGCCGCTCGGCGGGGATCTCCTCGCCGTCGCCCGCCCTGCCGTCCCATCCGCAGAATCCGCAGAAGGAGCAGTCTGATGTTCACCGGAATTATCGAGGAGATCGGCGAGATCACCGCCATCGCACCATCGGGTGACGGCTGGCGACTCACCGTGCGCGCACCGCAGGCCGCCGACGGTGCCGTGCATGGCGAGTCCATCGCCGTGAGCGGCGTGTGCCTCACGGTCACCGGATCCACGGCGGACACCTTCGACGCCGACGTCATGAAGCAGACGCTCGATGTGTCCGCACTCGCCGAGGCGGCCGTGGGGACCCGGGTGAACATCGAGAAGGCGATGCCCGTGGGCGCCCGGCTCGGAGGGCACATCGTGCAGGGCCATGTGGACGGAACCGGCGAGGTGCTCGCCGTCCGTCCCGGCGTGCAGTGGAGCGTGCTGCGCATCTCCCTTCCCACCCCCCTCGCCCCGCTCGTCGTCGACAAGGGCTCGATCTCCGTCGACGGCACCTCGCTCACGGTCAGTGCCGTGAGCGCACCCGAAGCCCCGTCGCAGTGGTTCGAAGTCTCCCTCATCCCCGAGACCCTCTCTGCGACGACTCTCGGTTCCCGCACCGTCGGGGACCGCGTCAACCTGGAGACCGATATCCTTGCCCGGCACGTCGAGCGTCTGCTCGCTTTCCGCGCCCCGCACGACCGCGCCGCAGGCGTCCCGGAAGGAGGCTCACGATGAGCCTTTCCCCTATCGAAGAGGCTGTCGAGGCGCTGCGCGCCGGACGGCCCATCATCGTCGCCGACGACGAGAACCGCGAGAACGAGGGCGACATCATCCTCTCGGCGGAACTCGCCACGCCAGAGGCTGTCGCCTGGATGGTGCGCTGGTCGTCCGGTTTCGTCTGCGCGCCCATGCCCGCGGAGCTCGCCGATCATCTGAACCTGCCTCCTATGGTCGACCGCAACGAGGATGCCCGCTCCACTGCCTACACGGTGAGCGTGGATGCCGCGGAGGGTGTGACGACGGGCATCAGCGCGCACGACCGTGCGCACACGCTCAACACGCTCGCCAACCCGGCGTCCACGGCGAAGAGCGTCATCCGGCCCGGCCACGTGCTGCCGTTGCGCGCCGTTGAGGGCGGCGTGCGCGTGCGGGGCGGACACACCGAAGCGGCCGTGGATCTCATGAGGCTCGCGGGGCTGCGGCCCGTGGGCGCGATAGCCGAGGTCGTGGCCGAAGACGGCAGCATGATGCGCCTCCCCGGCCTCCTCCAGCTCGGCGAGCGCGACGGCGTGCCCGTCATCACGATCGAGCAACTCGCCGCCTATCTCGACGAGCACCACCCGCTCACGGCGCAGGAAGCGGCCTCGGCGAGGCGCCGGGTCAGCCTCCGCGCCGATGCGACGGTCCCAACCAAGCACGGCACGTTCCGCTTCCTCGCCTACAAGGACAGGACGACGGGAACGGACCATATCGCCGTCGTCTCCGGTGAGCTGTCGGAGACGGCGCTCGTCCGCGTGCACTCGGAGTGCCTCACGGGTGAGGCCTTCGGATCGCTCAAGTGCGAGTGCGGTCCGCAGCTCGATGCCGCGCTCGACGCGATCGAGCAGGAGGGCGGCGTCGTCATCTACATGCGCGGTCACGAGGGCAGGGGCATCGGGCTCATCAACAAGCTGCGCGCCTACAGCCTGCAGGAGGGCGGCCTGGACACTGTCGACGCGAACCTCGCCCTGGGCCTTCCCGCCGATGCGCGCGACTATGCGGCCCCCGCGGGGATTCTGGGCGACCTCGGCATCTCGAAGGTGCGCCTACTGACGAACAACACGGATAAGGTGAACCAGCTGCGCGCGCTCGGCATCGACGTCATCGAGCAGGTCCCCCTCATCGTGGGCGTCGGTCCGAACAACCACCAGTATCTGGAGACCAAGCGAGACCGTATGGGCCACATCATCGGCGAGGCCGAGCTGGCCGATGCACTCGCCCATGGAAAGGACAGGGCATGAGCGTCGAGGGCGCCCCCACCGTATTCGCCGTCAACGGCGCAGGCCTCGACGTCGTCATCATCGCGGGCACGTGGCATCAGACGATCACGGACGGACTCATCGCGGGCGCGGAGCGCGTGCTCGCCGCATCCGGTGCGCGCTACCGGCTCGTGCGGGTGCCCGGGTCATTCGAGCTGCCGGTGGCGGCGAAGACCGCGCTGGAGTCTGGGGCGGATGCGGCGGTGGCGCTGGGCGTCATCATCCGCGGCGGCACCCCGCACTTCGAGTACGTCTCCTCCGCGGCGACGGATGGACTCACCCGTGTCGCGCTGGACACGGGCAAGCCCGTGGGCTTCGGCGTGCTCACCCTCGACGACGAGCAGCAGGGGCTGGATCGCGCAGGTCTTCCCGGCTCGAAGGAGGACAAGGGCGCGGAGGCCGCGGA
>JAATFJ010000161.1 GCA_015655255.1 Actinomycetales bacterium
GCCGACGGCGGCGAAGGGACGGTCAACGCAGCCGTGCACGCCGGCTTCGAGCGGGTGTGGCTCACGGCGAGCGGGCCGACCGGACAGCCTGTGCGGACCAGCTACGGACGCCGCCGGGACCTCGCCGTCATCGAGCTGGCGGACATCTGCGGCCAGCCCCGCCTGCCGGGGAATCGCCCGGCTCCGATGACGGCATCGTCGCGCGGACTCGGGGAGGTCATGGCAGCCGCCCTCGATGCCGGATGCCGACAGCTCGTGCTCGGCGTGGGCGGAAGCGCCTCCACGGATGGAGGTGTCGGATTCCTCCAGGCGATCGGCGCCGACATCCTCGACGCCGACGGCAGGCCCGTCGGCCCCGGGGGTGCCGGGCTGGCCGGCGTGGCATCACTGGGTCTGGAGAACCTTCACCCGGCGCTGCGCGATAGTCAGGTCATCATCGCCTGCGACGTCGACAACCCGCTCCTCGGCACGCAAGGCGCCGCGGTCGTCTACGGGCCTCAGAAGGGAGCCGACGCTGATCAGGTGATCGTCCTGCAGCGCGCGCTCGCCCACTGGGCGTCCATCGTGACCGGCTCCATCGGCGGATCCACGGAGGCCCCCGGCGCCGGCGCGGCAGGTGGTGTCGGCTTCGCCGCGCTCGCCGTGCTGCGCGCACGATTCCGGCTCGGAGTCGACGTCATCCTGGAGCTCACTGACTTCGCGTCGACGCTGGCGGACGCATCGCTGGTCATCACGGGTGAGGGGGCACTGGACTCGCAGTCGATGCGCGGAAAGGCGCCGATGGGAGTGGCTCAAGCCGCCGCCAGAGCCGGCATACCGGCTGTCGCGGTAGTGGGGCGCAGCTCGCTTCCGCTCGAGAAGGCGACGCAGATGGGTTTCAGCCGCGTCTACTCGCTACTCGACGAGGCTGGTGACCTCGAGACCGCGATGAGCGAAGCGGGACCGCTCTTGGAGCGAATCGGGCATCGTCTGGCTCTCGAAACGGCCCCCGGGGCTGCATCATCAGCGGCGGTCCCGAGCCTCGCGGAGGATCCGTAGCCTGAGAGGACGAACGCGCGGGTGCCGAGCCGACTCGACGCCGAAGGCCCCCGACGGATGTACGGCCTGAAAGCGATTCCAGATGCGGAGCGAGAGCCGCTTGCATCGAGGAAAAGCATTCTGGTCAACTCCGGACTACGACGTTGATCGGCTCCTGACCGGCCCGAAGCAGCTCTGCCTGTCGGGCGATGAGTGCGGCCATCCGCGGTGCCATCGCCGAGGTCGCGCCTCCCACATGGGGGCTGATCAGGAGGTTCGGGGCGGACCACAGCGGGTGCCCGTCCGGCAGCGGCTCCGGGTCGATCACGTCCAGGCCGGCACGAAGCCGACCCGATCGGAGTTCGGTCAGCAGCGCATCGGTGTCGACGACGGGACCCCGGGAAATGTTCACCAGCATCGCCCCGTCATGCATTCGTCGCATGAAGGCGGCATCGGCGAGATGCCGCGTCTCGGGGCTCAGCGGGACCGCGAGCACCACGATGTCCGCCTCCGGCAGCAGTTCGGGAATCGCGGATGCGGCATGAACGGGACCGAGCGGCGAGACACGCGCCTTCGTCGCGGTGCGCAGCACGTTGACCTCGAACGGGCGAAGCCGCTCTTCGATCGCGACGCCGACCCCGCCGTACCCGACGATGAGCACGGTGCGATCCGCAAGACTCTCCAGGCGCTGATGAGCCCAATGCCCGGTGTCCTGCGCGCGAACGAAGTCCGGGATGCCCCGCTGCAGGGCAAGGATGAGCGCCAGTGCCAGCTCGGCGGTGCTCGGCTCGTGCACGCTGGCCGCGTTCGCGAAGACCTGATCCGGTGGCAGGGCGTCGACGACCCCGTCGTAACCGATCGACTGCGACTGCACGAGCCGTGCCCTGGTCGTCGCGAGGCGAGCCAGACGGTCGCGTGCGCTCATGTAGCCGGGCACCACGATGTCGATGTCATCGCGCGGAGCCGGTCCCACGAGATCCCAGAGGATGATCTCGTCGTCGGGCAGGAGCGCGCTCACCCTGTCCAGCAGGACGGCGTCAGGAAGACTGATCACGAGCGACC
>JAATFJ010000049.1 GCA_015655255.1 Actinomycetales bacterium
ACAACCACGGGAGTCCGGCGAGCCGGGCTGAGAGGAAGCGAAAAGCGCTTCGACCGTCGAACCTGATCTGGGTCATGCCAGCGCAGGGAGGAGAACACAATGAGTAGTAAAACTGTGTCCGCATCCGCGGGAACCACCGCTTCCCGGCTCGGGAACTGGCGCGTCGTCGACATCGTCGTCGCCGCGGTTCTCGGCGTCGCGATCGGACTCATCTTCTGGATCTGGAACACCGTCGGCGGTGCCTGGTTCGGGGCGGCCGACGCCCTCACTCCGGGACTCGGCGGTATCGCCGCGGGAATCTGGTTCCTCGGCGGGGTCGTCGGAGGGCTCGTCATCCGCAAGCCCGGGGCGGCGATCCTCGTCGAGGTCGTCGCCGCGATCGTCTCCATGCTCATCGGCAACCAGTGGGGCATCTCGACGATCTTCTCCGGCATCGCGCAGGGGCTCGGCGCGGAGATCGTCTTCGCGCTGTTCTTCTACCGGCGCTTCGGCGTCATCGTCGCCGCGCTCGCGGGTGCCGGTGCCGGGCTGGGCGCCTGGATCTTCGAGATGTTCTACGGCTCCTCGCCGAACATCCTCAAGTCCGTCGAGTTCAACACGATCTATCTCATCGCGACGGTGATCTCGGGCATCGTCCTCGCCGGTGTCCTCGGCTGGCTGCTCGTCCGTGCGCTCGCCGCGACGGGAGCCCTGAGCCGCTTCGCGGCGGGCCGAGAAGTCGCCCGCGAGGTCTGAGAGTGGCATCGACGGCCCCGGCCCGCGTCGCCGCCGCGGGCTGGGGCTGGCGCTACGCCGGGCGCAAGCTCCCGGCGACGAGCGACGTGAGCTTCGAGATCGAACCGGGGGAGCGGGTGCTCCTGCTCGGTGCATCGGGCGCGGGGAAGTCCACGCTCCTCGCGGGCCTCGCCGGTGTCCTCGGCGATGCCGATGAGGGGGAGCGCGCGGGGAGTTTGCTCGTCGACGGTGATCCTCCCGAAGCACATCGCGGGCGTATCGGCCTCGTGCTGCAGGATCCCGATGCGGGGATCATTCTCTCGCGGGTGGGCGACGATGTCGCCTTCGGCTGCGAGAACCTCGGTGTGCCCGCGGCGGACATCCCGGCGCGTGTGGCCGAGGCCTTGGCTGCCGTCGGGCTCGATGTGCCGCTGCAGCGGCACACGAAGGCCCTGTCCGGAGGGCAGAAGCAGCGGCTCGTGCTCGCGGGCGTCCTCGCGATGCGTCCCGGACTGCTGCTGCTGGACGAACCGACGGCGAACCTCGACCCGGAGGGCGTACGGGAAGTGCGGGCGAGCGTCGAACGGGCCGTGACCGACAGTGGGGCGACGCTCGTCGTCGTCGAGCATCGGACGCCCGTCTGGGTGGACCTCATGACGCGCGTCATCGTCCTCGCCGCCGATGGCGGCCTGCTCGCGGACGGGGACCCGGCCGCCGTCTTCTCCGCGCACGGTGAGGAACTCGCCGCCGCCGGAGTGTGGGTGCCGGGGGTCCGTGCGGACCTTCCGGTGCTGTCCGCGGCGGAGGACTCCGCGGGAGCTCCGTTCGGCCCTATGCTCGCCGCGGCCGCGCTCGCGATCACCCGGGACGGGAGATCACCCGTGCAGACGGGGCTCGACATCCGCGTGCCGGAAGCGGCGGCGACCGTCATCACCGGTCCGAACGGCGCGGGAAAGTCCACGCTCGCGCTCACTCTCGCCGGGCTCATCCCCGAGCTCGACGGAGAGGTGCGGTCGATTGCGGCCCTTGCGGGGCGGGGCGGGACGCGCCCGTTCTGCTGGACCTCGAGGGAGCTGCTCACGCGCATCGGCACCGTCTTCCAGGAGCCTGAGCACCAGTTCCTCGCGAAGACGCTCCGCGAGGAACTCGCCGTGGGACCGAAGGCGCTCGGCTGGCCGCAGGCGAGGATCGACGGCGTCGTCGACGGACTGCTGGAGCGCCTCGATCTCGCATCCCTCGCCCTCGCCCACCCCTTCACTCTCTCGGGCGGACAGAAACGACGGCTGTCCGTCGCGACCGTCCTCGCCGCCTCGCCGCAGGTCATCGTGCTCGATGAGCCCACGTTCGGACAGGATCGGCGCGGCTGGATCGAACTCGTCGCATTGCTGCAGGACGAGGTGCGCGAGGGTCGGTCGGTCGTCGCCGTGACGCACGACGATGACGTCATCCGGCATCTCGGCGGGCATCGCATCGCGTTGTCTGCGGGTCCCGAAGCGTCGGACGGAGCGGTGTCGTGAGCGTCATCGGCGCGCGCCGACGGGTCCGCCCGGAGCGGGAGCGGGCGACATCGTGACGGACGTCGACACCCGTCCGACTGCTTGGCTCGACGGGGTGAACCCGGTGACGAAGATCGCGCTCGCGGTGCTGCTGTCCATCCCGCTGTTCGCCTCGATCGACGTGGTGAGCGGCATCGCCGCGATCGTCCTGGAACTGCTCTGTCTCCCTCTCACGGGCCTCCGGCTCGGCACGGTGCTGCATCGGATGCTGCCGCTGCTGTTCTTCGCACCCATCGCAGGGATCAGCATGCTCCTCTACGCCGATCCCGGCGGGAGGATCTACGCGAGCTTCGGCTTCGCGACCATCAGCGACGATTCCATTCAGCTCGCGATCGCCGTGAGCCTGCGCGTCCTCGCGCTGGGACTGCCGACCATCCTCCTCTTCGGGGGGACCGATCCCACCCTGCTCGCCGACGGCCTCGCCCAGGTGTGGCATATG
>JAATFJ010000032.1 GCA_015655255.1 Actinomycetales bacterium
CGAAGGTCAGCGCGGTGTAGCCGACCGTTCCGGCGTTCTGGATCTGAATCTTCCACTCGTCCTCGACGCCCACGCCGGTGTGGGCCGCGCACGGGTACCGCGTGAAACCCTCCTCATCGAGGGGGCAGTCGGCATCGGCGGCCGGGTCGTTGACGTTGACACGCCCGTCGACGAGATCGTCGTCCACATCGCCCTCGACCCACTTGGAGGTGAAGAGCGCCCCGCCCGTGGGCGGCTGAACGTAGTTCGTCGTGCCGCACTGGTTGTCCTCCAGGCCGTCGAGGGTGCCCTCGCCGTTCCCGGACTCGTTCGTGCACGCATCCAGATCCTCGGCGGTATCGACCACGAACTGGTTCGTCGTCCACTCGTTCAGCTCGAGGCCAGGGAGCAGAGCGAGGTTCACCGTGATCGTGAAGCTCTCCCCGGGGCTCATCGTCTGGCCGCCGTCCGGCCACACGAAGGTCAGGCTGCTGCCGTCGTCGGAGGCATCGACGGAGACGTTCGTGCTGAGCGTTCCGCCGTCGCTCGTCGCATAAGTCGGCTCCTCGTAATCCCACTGGAGGTACTCCGGCAGGTCGTCGACGAGCTCATCCACGGTGAGGAAGCCGGTCCCCGTGTTCGTGAACTGCAGCGTCCAGGGCAGTGCCTCGCCGACCGTGACGATATGCGAGGTGCCCGGCTGGGTCTTGACGACATCGAGCGCGTGCGTACCGGGATCGATCTGCAGATCGGCATCGTCCTGATCCGAGGCGTCGTCGTATTTCCCGTCGGTGCGCTGCGACTGGGCCGTCATCTCATCGGGCAACGTGCCGGGGATGGTCAGCGCACTGCCGTCCCTGGTGGGGTTGAGCACCGTGACGGCGAAGCGCGCCTCGGCGGTCCAGGCGGCGGGCGGATCGTCGTGCGAGAAGACCTCTCCCGCGGCGTTGGTGAAGATGAACCGCAGCCCGGAGACGTCCGCGAGAGTCACCGCGGGCAGCGCCGCCGTCGCCGCCGCCGTGCCCGTCACCCAGTTCCCGTCCACGAGCGCATCCACCTGCACGCGGTCCGCCCCGTCCGGGAACGTCACGCTCAGCTGCGGGTCGGCAGCCAGGGCCACGGCTCCCCAGAACCGCTCGTCGTCGTCGGTGAGGACGACGCGGTCGGCCGCGACCGTCGCCTCCCCGGAGTTCGCCCCCAGAGTGACGGTGACGGGCGTCGCCAGCTCGCTCTCCAGGAGCGAATCCGGCGTGATCGTCTTCGTGGCGACGACATCGAGGCGCCCGCTGACCAGCACGACATCCGCGTCATCGGTGTCGCTCGGGGTGGAGCCCTCGCCGTCCGGGTACATCACAGGGTCGTAGGACTGCGCCTGCACGTCGTTCGTGACCGTCCCCGGCGTGACGAGCACCGTGGGATGGCTGCGCTCGTGCTGGCGCATCTGCGTGGTGATGTGCAGGGTGATGGCCTTCCCCGGGGCGATCATGCCGCCGTCGGTTGCGGGATCCGTGCCCTGGTAGACGACGCTGATGCCCACGACATCGGCGAAGTCGTCCGCGGCGAGCGCCTCCGAGAGCGGCAGCTGCGTGGTGCTCAGCGCACCGCTCGCCGAGCGGTGCCACAGCGTCACGATCGATGCGGTGGCATCGACCCCGGTGTCGGTGAGGTCCGCGCCGAGCCCCGTGATCGTGAGGCGCTCGTAGGGGTTCGTCTCCGGGTCGTAGCTCGCGCCGACATAGGGATCGGCACCCCACTCATCGGCGTCGGTGACGCACTGGTCCGCCTGCCCCGCCGCGCACGGGATCGGGTCGGTCACGCGCAGATAGGAGGCGCGGGAGAGCGAGTCGTTCTTCGCGACGAGCGAGAACGAGACCGTCGGGTAGTTCTCCGGGTCGACGTCCGCGGACTCGGGGACGACGACCTGCGTCGGATCGGCGGTCTTGGCGACGCTCACCTGCGGCGGCTGGTCGATGAGGACGATGTCGTCCTCGGCGTTCTTGCCGACGGTGTCGCCGTCGATGATCGCCTCGGTGTGCACGGTGTTCCAGATCGTGGCCGGGTCGTCGTCGTTGAAGCCGTGAATGGCGGTGACCCAGGGATCGTATGCGCCGTCGTCGACGCCGTATCCGGGAACGCGCACGGTGTTGCGCAGCTCCCACGTGAGCAGCATGGGACGGTACTGCCCCACGGCAGACGAGGCGATGCCGGAGCCCGGCGCGGGGCGCAGGGGATCGGTGGAGGCCGCCCGGGCCTCATCGTCGGGGACGATCGTGAGCCGAACGCCCGTCGTCTTCGTCGGCTCGTCGCCCTGAAGGACATAGCCGACGAATCCGTCGTCACCCATCCAGCCGCCTTCGGGGACGGGGACCGTGTTCCATACGCCGTCGAAGAAGAGCTCGACGGCGCTCACGTCGTCCCAGGCGAGCAATGGGTCCTGGGCCAGGGTGATGGGGTCGACGCTCACGAGGTCGAAGGCCTGGAACACCGTCTCCTGCGGGCTCACGGCCGTGTCGCTCGGATCTGTCGCGGAGTCCGTGACGGTCACCTGGGTGGCACCGGGGATGCCGACTGTCCAGCCCAGGCGGGTGGAGGCCCGCTCCCCGACTGCGCATCGAGGTAGTCCAGGTCGCTCGTCTTGTCGACGGGGTCGACCCAGCGCTTGTCGTCGTCGAGCGGGCCCACGCCGTCGAAGGACTGCACGCAGCCCTGGGCGTCGGCATCGGCCGGGTCGGAGTCGATGCCGTCCGGGATGCCGTCCACGACGCCGTGCGACTGCGCCTCCGCGTTGTTCGTGTAGCAGGAGGCGTCCTCGTCTGGCACGGAGGTGGGCCCGGAATCATCGCGCAACTGCTCACGGGCGGTGAAGGCCACGTTGGGCTGAACCGTGAAGTTCTTCGGGAAGCCATCGGGGTCGGTGAAGTCGAACTTCAGTCCCGTGATGTCCGAGACGACATTCGGGGCGACGAGCGGTGATCTCCGCATTGCTCAGCGAGAAGGACTGCGCGGAGTCCGTGGGCGGGACGACATCGAGCGTGGCCCAAGAACCGTCGGCCAGCTGGTAGGAGACCGTCAGCGTCGTATTCGGCGGCACCTGCGTGGGCGCGATCGAGCCGACGTCGAAGGCGTTCCAGAAATCATCCGGATCGTTCTGGTCCCAGTCGTCGGTGATGCTGATCTCATCCGGGTTCACCCATTGGTCACCCGTGCCCGTCGTCGCGGGCAGGCCTGCCACGACGCTACCGCCGGGCAGTACGGCGCCCTGCGGGGAGATGGTCTTGTCCAGGTCGAGGTCGAGCTGGGGATAGACGACGTCGATGGGCGCGTCCGCGTCGTCGCTGTCCGAGCCCGCGGCGTTGTGCCCGTCCACATCGAGGGTGTTGACCCGGTGCGCCGTTGGGGTGTTCTCATCGACGAGGTCGAGCTGCGGGGTCACGACGACGGCAGCGGTGGCGCTCGCTCCCGCCTCGATGTCGCCCGTGTAGCTGATCGAGAATCCGGTGATCGTCGCCCCCGGTGGAGGGATGGGGATGTCTCCGTGTGCGAAGGTGACCGGCGGTTGAGGGACGCCGTCGACGTACCAGACGATCTGCGCAGCGGTCGCGCCTCCGGGCCAGACGGGCGCGGAGTCGAAGCCGCCGAAGAGCATATCGGCGTCGAAGAAGTCGAGATCGGAGAGCGTGAGGGTGTCCACGGTGCCGTTGGAGTTGTTCTTCCCCGTGAGGTCGGCGATGGCATCCGTCCCCGCAGGAACCTGCTCGGGAGTGATGGTCTTGTCCGCTTCGACATTGATGTCGAGCGGGGTAATCGCGAAGGGTGCATCCGCATCGTCCGAGATCGGGTCCTCTCCCGGGGGCACGATGGTCGCGGACATATCGTTCGTCACCGATGCGCCGGGCGCGAGGGTGCTGTCGTCGTTGCGGTCGGTCGCGCGCTGGACGACGTTGAGGGGGATGCTCGCCTCGGAACCCGGCAGCACATCGTCGGCATAGGTGAACCGCACTCCGCCGACATCGGCGGGGTCCACGCCCTCGGGGAGCTCCGGGACCGCACCCGGCTCCCCCGTCTTCCACGACCAGGTCCCGGTGTCCTCGTCGTAGACGTAGACGTCCACCTGCACCGTGTCCGCCTCGGCGGGGAGATCAGAACTCCCGAATCCGGTGAAATCGGTGATCGTGAAGGGGTTGTTCGGGTCGAGCTCCGTCGCCCCGTCGGGAGCGGACGCCGGGTCCTGGAGCACGAGCTGCTCGACGGCGGAGTTCGAGTCGTTCTTCCCGCCGATCGTGATGGTGGACGGGTCGCCGGGGGAGAACTGCTGGCTGGCGGGCTCCCACGTCTTGCTCGGGGTGACGTCATAGGTGGGGTCGACGGTGATGATGACGTCGGCGGTGTCGGATTTCGTCTCCTCCGCATCACCCGTGCCGTTGTCCCAGCTGAGGTCCGCCGTATTGGTGAGTGTCTGGCCGTTGGACGGCCATGTGGGGTCGAGATCCAGCGGGACGCGGATGACGATGGTCAGGAGGAAGGCCTCTCCGGCATCCAGACCCTGGGCGCCGCCGCCGAGGTCGTCCGCCACCGTGCGCGTGATCACGCAGGAATCGGTGACCTGGGTCGGCAGCCCCGTGTCGGGGTCGACGACGCAGCCGGTGGAGGTGAGGTCACCCGCGGTATCGGCTGGTTCGCTGCCGAAGGAGACAATGTCGAATCCGTCGAATTCCGCGGGGAGGAAATCGGTGATCGATGGATTGAGACAGTCGGCGTCGGCACAGTTGAGCGCGATCGTATAGGTGAATTCATCGCCGGGAACAAGATGCTCCAGATCCGCGCCGTCAACCGTTTTCGCGATCCCCATGAAAGAGGCGTCCGCCTGTGCCGTGGCCGGGACTACCATGGCGCCGAAAAGGCCGAGGAGCGCGGCGAAAACGGCGATCCGGACCACGCGCCGCGGGCGCTCAGTAATTCTCGGACTGCTGGACTGGCGCATACGAAACTGTCCCCCAGGAAACGGCATAAGCATGGTGGCAGATATTGCGTGACCTGGTCACGACATTAGCGAATTCCTGTCACGATGTACATAGGCATTTCCTCACTTCCTCTGTTTCTGCCTACGGCCGGGAATGTACCCCCTCATTCCCGGCCGCGGGCAGAAACAGACGAGAGGATGGGGAGGGGCGGTGCGCTCGATACACTGGGAATCATGGCCAATGTCCTCCAGTCCCTCCCCGTCGGCGAGCGCGTCGGCATCGCTTTCTCCGGAGGACTCGATACCTCCGTCGCCGTCGCGTGGATGCGCGATAAGGGAGCGATCCCGTTCACCTATACGGGAGACCTCGGACAGCCCGATGAGGACAACATCGAGGAGATCCCCGGCCGCGCCCTGCAGTACGGCGCCGAGGCCTCGCGCCTCGTGGACTGCAAGACGGCGCTCGTCGAGGAGGGCTTCGTCGCCCTCGCCTGCGGCGCCTTCCACATCCGTTCCGGCGGCAAGACCTACTTCAACACGACGCCCCTCGGCCGCGCGGTGACGGGCACGCTCCTCGTGCGCGCCATGAAGGAGGACGGCGTCGACATCTGGGGCGACGGCTCCACCTATAAGGGCAACGACATCGAGCGGTTCTACCGTTACGGTCTGCTCGCCAACCCGCGCCTGCGCGTGTACAAGCCCTGGCTCGACGCCGACTTCGTCACCGAGCTCGGCGGACGGCAGGAGATGAGCGAATGGCTCGTCGAGCACGGCTTCCCCTACCGCGACGCCGCGGAGAAGGCCTATTCGACGGACGCGAACATCTGGGGCGCGACGCACGAGGCGAAGACCCTGGAACACCTCGATGTATCGCTCGAGACCGTCGACCCCATCATGGGCGTGAAGTTCTGGGATCCGGCCGTGGAGATCGAGACCGAGGACGTCACGGTCACCTTCGAGCGCGGACGCCCCGTGGCCCTCAACGGCGTCGAGTACACCGACCCCGTGGCCCTCGTCTTCGAGGCGAACACGATCGGCGGCCGCCACGGTCTCGGCATGAGCGACCAGATCGAGAACCGCATCATCGAGGCGAAGTCGCGCGGCATCTACGAGGCCCCCGGCATGGCGCTGCTGTTCATCGCCTACGAGCGCCTCGTCAACGGCATCCTCAACGAGGACACCCTCGCGACCTATCACGAGCAGGGCCGCCGCCTGGGCCGCCTCATGTACGAGGGCCGCTGGCTGGAGCCGCAGTCGCTCATGCTGCGCGAGTCGATTCAGCGCTGGGTGGGTTCGACCATCAGCGGCACCGTCACCCTGCGCCTGCGCCGCGGTGACGACTGGACGATCCTCGACACCGTGTCGGAGAACCTCTCCTACGCTCCGGAGAAGCTCTCCATGGAGCGCGTCGGGGATGCGGCCTTCGGCCCGACCGACCGCATCGGACAGCTCACGATGCGCAACCTCGACATCGCCGACTCGCGCGCACGCCTGGAGCAGTACGCGGGCCTCGGCCTCGTCGGTGGTGCGACGGCAGAGCTCGTCGGCAAGGTCACCGCCGGGGAGGCGGATGCCATCGCGCGCACGCCCGTCGCGGATGAGAACCTCGCCGAGGCCGTGGACGAAGCCTCGGAGGGCGCCGCCTTCGACTCCGGGACGGACTGAAGCCCCCTCCGAAATTTCGGAGAACCGCAGAAAGCTCGGACGAATCCCCTGGGACTCTCCGAGCTTTCTGCTTTCTTCCGAGGTTTCCGGTGGCGGCAGGGATGGGGCCCCGCAGACCCGCCAATCCCATACATCCGCAGGGCCTCAGCACGGCTGCAGGGCGTATTTCGGGATGTGGTCCTGCAGGCGTGCGCGCTCCCTGCACGCGTCCCGACAACGCGAGCATCACGCACGCTGCAGCAATGATCACCGGCAGTGCCGGCACGACGAGCCAGGCATCGGTCGCCGATGCCGGTGCGACGAATCCGGAGAGGGCCCCGCATGCTCCGGCCACGAGCACGAGAACCACCGGGAGCCAGCCCTGCCGGATCACGCTGCGGGCATAGAACGGCCAGGTGAACAGCAGCGTCAGAACGACGGGAACCGCCATCAGGACCAGCTGCGGAGCCGACAGCAGGATCGGCTCGTCCTTGAGCCACGCGGAGGCGGCCAGGGTGAAGACGAGGAAGGCGAAGAGTCCGAGGACCGGTATGGCCACCGTCCTCAGGGCCTGCTCGCGCAGGTTACCCGCCGCGGGGAGCGCGAGGGAGTCGGCGTAGTGCCTGGGCGTGCCGAAGGCCTCCTCCGCGCTCTGACCGGAGTCCGCGATGAGCTCTCTGACGCTGGCCACCGCATCGCCGATCGCAGGTCCCGGCACTCGGCGCACGCGGAGTTCCATGATGAAGATGTCGGTCCAGGTGTCGTCGTTCATGGTCTTCATCGCGGGGCATCCTCTCCTCGGGGTGTTCCGGTTTCATCGTTTCTTGCGGCGTTCAGATAGCCGTTGCTCGTGGCCGTAAAGCGCAGCCAGTCCG
>JAATFJ010000269.1 GCA_015655255.1 Actinomycetales bacterium
CCCGTGCGCACGCGCCGTGCGGCCTGCTGCGAGACGACGAAGGATCCGCGCACGTTCGTGCGAATGAGGCGATCGAAGGTGTCGAGGTCGTAGTCGGCGATCGGCCCGAGCAGCATGATGCCCGCGGCGTTCACGACGACGTCGATCCCTCCGAAGGTGTCCTCGACACGGTCGAAGACACCCTGCATCGCGGTGTCGTCCGCCACGTCGCCACCCACAGCGATGGCTGTGCCTCCCGCGGCCGAGATCTCCTCCGCCACCGACTCCGCGGCCGCACGATTGCCCGAATAGTGCACGGCAACGGCGTCTCCGTCCGCCGCGAGTCGCTGAGCGACGACCTTTCCGATGCCGCCGGATGCGCCCGTGACGAGGGCGACACGGGAGGGGGTGTGAGTGGTCATGACGTGCTTCTTTCTGTGGGGGTGTGAGAGGAAGTTCGGGTTCTGCGAGCCCTCGGCCGGGAACGACGTTCGCCGTCAGCGCGGGCTGTCTGGGATGCGCTCGGCGCGCGCAGTCGGCGCCCACCGTCGACATGCAGGATCGGCGCGCGGGGTCGACGAATCGCGCGCATCGGCACGGGACAGGGGTGTCTAGGAGTTCTGGATGCGGGTGAGCCATTCGCGCAGCAGCACGAACTCCCCCGCCGTGAAGAGGTCGAGGTCGCCCGCCTCTGCCTGCAGCGTCGCTGCCGCCGCACGCCGAGCATCGGCGGCGTCGCGAGCCTCCGCATCGCCGTCGTCGACGAGGATCGCCCGGAAGGTCGCGTCTCGGACGGACACGGAGAGCGCAGGATCGGGGTACTGCGCGGGGTGCAGGAGCAGAGCGAGCGCGATCCCGCTGTTTGCGGCCATGACGATATGCGCCACCTCGTCCACGCTCTGGCGGAGCAGCCCCTGGCCGGCGACCCGATCGAGGACTCCCCGCAGCAATCCCATCGCCTCTTCCCACGCCTCAGACCGCGCCGAGAGGGAACTGGCGAAGACGAGCCGGTAGGCGTGCGGATGCGCGAGCGCGAAAGCCGTGTGCTTGTCCCATCCGTCGCGCAGGTCCGCGAGCACATCGGCAGAGGAGACGGCGGCGCGCTTGGATTCGAGATAGTCGCCCCAGACCCGGTCCGCGACGGCGGCGAGCAGCCCGTCCTTGTCGCCGAAGAGCCGGTAGAGCACGGGCTGGCCGATCCCGGCGGCCTCGCATACCGCGCGCGTCGAGATGTCTCCATCGGCCGATGCGGCGAGCAGGTCCGCCGCACGGTTCAGAATCATCGATCTCGTATCCATGTAATCAACGATAACAGCCCAGTGTTATCGTCGCAAACATAATCCGGTATCACCGATACGGGCGCGGTTCCCTCGCCCGAAGCCGTACGACGCCCTCGACGCTGCGCAACCCCGCCGCGCACCCGCAGCCACGCAGCTGCCGCCGCCACAACACCACCGGCACCGTCCGCGCGCAGTCCCCCGCAGGCCAGATCCCGCCTCAGCGGTCCGCCAGCGCGTCCGCGAGCCCCGCGAGCGCCGACACCGTACTCCAGTTGCGCTGCGTTCCCGCCGCGGAGGTCTGCTTCTGCACGGCAGCGGCGAGTGCGCTGCGTCCCACTCCCCTGGGAAGGTACAGGAACGCCTCGCGCCCGATGGCGACGGCGCGCTCGGGGGAGAAATCGGCGAGTGCGGCCTCCTCCAGGTTCGCGGAATCGCGTCCGGGGAGGAAGAGCACATGGAGGTGCCGAGGATCGACATCGGACCCGCCGAACGGTTGGGCAGCAATGATGTCGCCCCACTCCTCACGCGTGCGGACGATGACGCGCGTGCGCACGGAGGTCGCCTCGGCGATCGCCGTCGACAGGGTCTCCGCGATGCTTTCGGTGTCGGCGGCCTTGGCGCGAAAGACGAGGTTCCCGCTCTGCACGTAGCTGACGACATCGTCGTATCCGCACCCGGCGACAACGGCGCGAAGATCCGCCATCGGGATCACGCGCGCACCGCCGACGTTGATCCCGCGGAGGAGGGCGATCGCGATGGTCATCCGCCCCGTCCCTCGCGATCCGGCAGCGACCGCCGGGCGCGGCTCATCGCTCCGCGGACGCGAGGAACGCGGCGACCATCGCGTTGGCGTCGGCGCGCTCGGAGAAGTAAGCGTGCCGGGCATCGCGGAGCGGCAAGAGGTCGGAATGCAGAATGCGCTCATGGAGCAGGCGGGCGTTCTCCGCATCGGTGATGCCGTCCTCCGTACCGTGCACGATGAGGGTCGGCGCAGTGATGCGGGGCGCAGCCTCGCCGCCGTCATGGGCGGTGCTCATCGCGAGCTGCCGGGC
>JAATFJ010000326.1 GCA_015655255.1 Actinomycetales bacterium
CCCTCGGACGACTATTGAAACGAACTAACGGTGCGGGACACTAGGAGCATGGCGATGAAAGGATCGCCGCCGCCGCCCGTGCCCAGGAGCGTCGCCCCCAGGGTTAGCTCCTCGAGGTCGTCTTTGTCTATGTGCCGCATCCGGGCTCCTTCCGTGCTCGCGTTACCCTCACCATAGGAGCGAGCCCCTTGCTCGGCAGATGGGCAGAATGCCCAAGTCCGCAGGTGCTGTTGTGTCCGCTGCCCAGAGACCGCGACGGACGACTCTGGCATCGTGGGCGACGTGACGAGTGACCACCTCCTGCTCCTGCGAGCCGACGACATCTCCGGGTTGATCTCGGTCGAAGAGGCCATCGAGAGCCAGCGTTCCGCCTTCGGCGCGCTGGCATCCGGACAGGGCGTTTCAGGGCCTCGTGCGCTGCTACCCGGTTCGGAGGAGAGCACGGCTTTCTGCTACGCCGCTCGTCTCTCACCGCACTCCGACCCGGTCTCGAAGTTCGGCAGCGTGGTCCCCGCCAACCCGTCGCGCGGTCTCCCCGCGGTCTCGGCGCTCGTCGTCGTCCTCGACGCGCAGACCGGCCGGCCGGCGGCGCTCATCGAGGGCGAGGCCGTGACCAACCTGCGTACCGCGGCGGCCTCCACTCTCGCGGCGCAGCTGCTCACAAAGGATGCACGGCGGATCGCCGTCATCGGCTGGGGACGCCAGGGCCGGCTCCACGCCGAGATGCTCAGCGCGGTCCTCGCACCGGAGTCCATTTGCGTCTTCGCACCGCACGCGGAGGAGGGTGATCTCGTCGGCATGACCGCGAACTGCCCGTTGACGCTCGCCGCCTCGACGGAGGATGCGGTCAGGGGCGCCGATCTCGTAGTGACCTGCACGACCAGTCGAGTTCCCGTGCTCGAGCTGGATTGGCTGGCCTCGGATGCGACGGTTCTCAGCATCGGCTCGTTCGCACCCGGCCATCGCGAGGTCGGACGCGACGTCATCTCGGACGCCCGCGTGGTCGTCGACCATCGGGCGACCGCCTTGCTGCAGGCCGGACCAGTCGTCGAAGCAGTCGACGCCGGGGCCCTCGATCCCGACTCCCTTGTGGAGATCGGGGATCTGCTCGATGGGCGCCTCTCCATCTCGCCCGATGCGTTCGTTTATTACAACTCCGTCGGCGTGGGCATCCAGGACGCTGCGATCGCGGAGCTGATCCTCGAGAGGGCGCACCGTCAGGGAGCGGGAACGAGCATCCCATGGTGACGGAGCACTCCACGGCGGCCGCCGTCGACGTGCTCGTCGTCGGCGCGGGGGCCGTCGGCCTCTCCATCGCCTACCGGCTTGCGTCCCGAGGCGCGCGCGTGCGCGTGCTCGACACCGGCGGGGTCGGCGCCGGTGCCTCGCGCACCAACGCGGGCTGGGTGGTTCCGTCGATGAGCGAGCCGGTGCCCTCACCGGCCTCGTTGCAGCTCGCCGCGCGTCATCTGCTACGCCCGGACAGCCCCGTGAAGATCGGAGTCAGCGCCTCGCCGCGCTATATCGGTTTCCTCGCTCGCATGCTCGTCGCTTCACGGCCGTCGACGTTCGACCGGGGTCTTCGCGCAACGTCCGCTCTCGCCCGTCGCGCCTTCGCCTCCTTCGACCGTCTGGAGGAGGACGGAGTCGCTTTCGAACGACACGCTTCGGGCGTCCTGATGCTCTTCCGCGATGCGGAGGGGATCGCGCCCCACATGCGCGAGCTCGGCGTGCTCACCAAGCTGGGAGCCGCCCCCGCCCAGGTGCTCTCGGCTGAGGACACACGCCAGATCGAGCCCGACGTCGCGGGCACGGTGCGCGGCTCTATCCTCTGCCCGGAGGACCAGCATGTGGATCCGGGCAGTCTCGTGGACGGGCTGTCCGTGCGGTGCCGCGAGCTCGGCGTCGATTTCTCGTTCGGGGCGTCGGTCACGGACATCCGTATCGTCCGTTCGACGGTCGAGGTCACCGCGGGTCACCAGGTGCATCGTGCCCGCGACGTCGTGATCGCGGCGGGCGTCGGGTCGCGGGCGCTCGCCGGCCGTCTCGGTATTGCCGTGCCGGTGCGGGCGGGCAAGGGCTACGG
>JAATFJ010000042.1 GCA_015655255.1 Actinomycetales bacterium
CGGACCCACGCCGACCTTGAGGATCGACGCCCCTGCGTCAACGAGATCGCGCACACCATCGGCCGTGACGATGTTGCCCGCAACGAGGGGGATGTCCTTCCCCAGTCCCGCCACCTGCTCGAGCGCGCGAAGCATGCCCTCTTGGTGCCCGTGCGCGGTATCGATGACGAGCACGTCGACACCGGCGCCGATGAGTGCCGCCGCCTTCCCCGCGACGTCGCCGTTGATGCCGACGGCCGCCGCGACCGCCAGTCGGCCATCTCGGTCCATGGCGGGGCGATAGAGATCGGAGCGCAGAGCACTGCGTGCCGTCAGGGTTCCCACGAGACGTCCGTGACGGAGAATGCCGACCGTCTCCGCATCGACCGCGGACACAAGATCGAAGCCCTGCCGCGCGGACGCGATCTCCTCGGCATCGATAAACGGCGTCTTCGCGTGGACGAGGTCCCCCAGCCGGGCGTCCGGAAGCGCGGTCGAAAGCCTCGCTGCCGGAAGGATCCCGACGATGTCCTCCGCCCGGAGCGCATCACCGGGCGCCGCGACGACGATGCCGGTGCCCGCGACGGCGGGGACGATGCGCAACGCATCGGCGACGGTCGCATCGGGCGCGAGCACGAGCGGGGTGTCCCACTCCACGGGCTGCGCCTTAACATCGGCGATCGCTGCAACCAGGTCCGGAACGGACGCATCCTGTGGCAGAACGGCGAGACCGCCTCTCCGTGCGAGCACCGCGGCGAGCCGTGGTCCCGTAACCGAGTTCATGTTCGCCGCGACGAGCGGGAGCGTCGCCGGTGTGCCGTCGTGCGGCGCAAGATCCACTTGTAGACGGCTGGCGATGCCCGAGCGCCGTGGAGCGAGGAAGACATCGGAATAGGTGAGATCGACCATTGGCTGAGACCCAAGGAATTCCATGCGACAAAAGTACCGATTGTTTCCGTGAATTCCGTGCCCGGGCAACGCAGCCGACAGGGGGAAACACGTTAGGCTTGGTCACCGAGGATGCGCATTCGTGGGGCACCCCATTCCGCGCGCACAGCGAAGTTCAGCGATGAAAGAGGGCGATCGGACGTGTCGAGCCAAGTGACCGGCGGCGGGTCTTCGGGCGACGGAGGGTTCGGAGCGAACTCCTGGCTCGTGGATGAGCTCTACGAGCAGTTCCAGGCGGACCGGAACTCCGTGGACAAGGAGTGGTGGCCCATCCTGGAGAAGTACCGGCCCACCGCAGTGCAGCCCACCGTAGCGCAGCCCGCCGCAACGCCGTCGCCCACGCAGCCAGCTGCGCCCCGCAGCGTCCCCGCCGAGCACCCCGTCACGGCGCCCATCCCCGTCATCGGCTCCCAGCCCGTCGCTCGTACGACGGCCAAGCCCGCCCAGCAGGCGCCCGTTCCCGCCCAGGCCCCGCAGCCCGCGGAGAAGACCGAGGCGGCGGATGCCGTCGAGGAGGACAAGGTCACTCCCCTGCGCGGGATGCCCAAGACCCTCGCGGCGAATATGGATGAGTCCCTCACCGTCCCCACGGCCACGAGCGTCCGCACGATCCCCGCCAAGCTCATGATCGACAACCGCATCGTCATGAACAACCACATGGCGCGCACGCGCGGCGGCAAGGTGAGCTTCACCCACGTCATCGGCTGGGCGCTCATCCAGGCTCTCAAGGAGTTCCCCAGCCAGAACGTCTTCTACGCGGAGGTCGATGGCAAACCCTCCGTCGTCGCCCCCGCCCACATCGGGCTCGGCATCGCGATCGACCTGCCCAAGCCCGATGGCTCCCGCGCCCTCATGGTGCCGAGCATCAAACGCTCCGACGCGCTGAGCTTCACCGAGTACCTCGCTGCTTATGAGGACCTGGTACGCCGTGCCCGCAACAACAAGCTCACGGCGGCGGACTTCCAGCACACCACGATCTCGCTCACGAACCCCGGCGGCATCGGCACGGTGCACTCCGTCCCCCGCCTCATGAAGGGCCAGGGCTGCATCATCGGCGCGGGCGCCCTCGAGTACCCCGCGGAGTTCCAGGGCGCGAGCGCGAAGACGCTCAACGAGTTCGCGATCGGCAAGACGATCACCCTCACGAGCACCTATGACCACCGCGTCATCCAGGGCGCCGGCTCCGGCGAGTTCCTCAAGAAGGTGCACGAGCTCCTCATCGGTGAGCGGGGCTTCTACGACGAGATCTTCGCCGCCCTGCGCATCCCCTACGCACCGATCCGGTGGAACCCAGACATCAACGTCGATCTCGCCGAGCGCGTGAACAAGCAGTCCCGGGTGCAGGAGCTCATCAACTCCTATCGCGTCCGCGGCCACCTCATGGCGGACACCGATCCTCTCGAGTACGTGCAGCGCACCCATCCGGATCTGGAGATCGAGCACCACGGGCTCACCTTCTGGGATCTCGATCGGGAGTTCGTCACGGGCGGCTTCGGCGGCAAGCGCGTCATGAAGCTCCGCGACATCCTCGGCGTGCTCCGCGACTCGTACTGCCGCACCATCGGAATCGAGTACATGCACATCCAGGATCCGGAGCAGCGCGCATGGTTCCAGGAGAAGATCGAGGTCAAGTACCAGAAGCCCGGACACGACGAGCAGTTGCGCATCCTCAGCAAGCTCAACGAGGCAGAGGCCTTCGAGACATTCCTTCAGACCAAGTACGTCGGTCAGACTCGCTTCAGTCTTGAGGGCGGGGAGTCGACGATCGCTGCGCTCGACGCGATCATGCAGGGCGCGGCCGAGGCCGGACTCGACGAGGTGGCCATCGGTATGGCTCACCGCGGACGACTCAACGTGCTGAGCAACATCGCGGGCAAGACCTACGGCGAAATC
>JAATFJ010000061.1 GCA_015655255.1 Actinomycetales bacterium
CCGCACCGCGGCGACCTTCTGCTCGACCGAGTAGCGACGCGTCGGCGGCGTCCCCGACACCATTTCCTTCGGCATAGCTCCATCCTCGTTTCAGAGACCAGGAGCCTCCGCCCAACCCAAGGTGCTGAAAAACGCTTATTCGTGACGATTGCGGTCTTGCACGCGTCTTATTAGTAGCGGTATCGACGCCGTGAACCGAAGGAGCAGAACCCATGGTTGACAAGAAGGATGTTCAAAAGGCCGCCGCAGCGACTGCGTGGAACCCCGTGCGGACACTGTCGAGCTGGGGGGTGCGCAGCGGACACGCCTACACGGCAGGATTCATCTCGATCGGAATCTCTCTCCTGTCGTGGCTGGTCTCTCGAGGCAAGGACGACAGCAAGGCGCAGTCCGACCGGTGGGGAATCTTCATCGGACAGTGGGCGCCGACCTTCCTCGCCCTCGGCATCGCGTTGAAAAACGAAAAGGACGGAGAACAATGATCTGAATACTGCGCATCGCAACGATCCTCGTCATTATCGGAGGGCTCAACTGGGGACTCGTCGGCGCCTTCGACGCCAACGCCGTCGGCGCGATCTTCGGCGAAGAATCAGTCGGGTCCCTCATCATCTATGTCTTCGTTGGCATATCGGCGCTGATCGCCATCGCGAACCTCACCTTCCCCGCCCGGAACGACGGCCGCCGCACAACAGCGTGAGGTGGGCGCGATACGAGAAGACGAAGGAGGGTGGTGCGTCCGGGTGTACACCGGGACGCACCACCCTTGCCCGAGGTGGAAACCATAGGGTGTGGTCTCTCTCGCTCATCCCCGAAATCGGTGGCCTCATTGCGTCCCCTGTCATGTCGTCGAGGCCGCAGGAAAGGGCGCCTCCTGGAGGGCGGACAGTGGACGAGAATGGGCTTTCTCCCCTGTCGCTATCTCCCACGCCAGGCTCATCGAAGAGGCACGGAAAGCCGGCTAGCACACGCAAGGTAGCCTGCGCGAAGCGATCTTCCGCGTGCGCCGCGCCGGTCTGCACGTCGCCGAAGGAAAATCGCCAGATGGACGTGATCCACGTCTATGGGCGCGACCAGATTCGTCGGCGCTCTCATCTCGGCCCTCGCACTGGTAACGTGATTTTCCGTCGGTCGCCCAGACGACGCCCGTCCCGGATCGCCTCACGATCCGCTGGCCTCGACGTTCTTATGCTCTCGTGCTCTGGTTCGTGGGCACCTCGATCTCCTCACGTCTGAGAGCACCGACATGGCAAGAAAATCGGCAACGCACGCACCTCGAATCGAATCGATCAGGGCACTTGACCTTCAAGATGGGAACGCGGACGCCCTCCTAGCCCGCAGTCATCACGAACTTCTCCGATTCGCCGACATCGATATCAGTGGAAGAGACCTCCGCGGGGTGAGCTTCACCGAGTGCGCACTCTCCGTTATCTCCGCCCACGGAGCGGATCTGCGCGCCTCGGGCTTCGCCGATACCACCATCGAGCGTCTGGATGCTCCAATCCTCGCCGCTGCCCGATCCCAGTGGCGGGACGTGAAAATCAGCTCGTCACGAGTCGGGTCCGCAGAGCTGTACGAAGCAAGCGGCCACTCGGTACACATCAGCAACTGCAAACTCGGCTACATCAACCTCCGCGGTGCCGAACTCACCGACATCCTCTTCAGCAACTGCACCGTGGACGAGCTCGATTTGGGCGGAGCGCGGGTCACACGGCTCGCCTTCGAATCCAGCAGCGTCGACATTCTCGACACAACTCACGCGACCCTCACACACGTAGACCTGCGTGGTGTCGAACTCCGCACTGTCACCGGACTGGATCATCTTCGCGGAACGACAATGAGCGCCGCTCAAATCGCCGCGCTGAGCCAGCTCTTCGCAGATCGATTCGGCATTACCGTGCACGACTGACCTCGGCGCACGAAGGATGGACCGCGGGTCCGCCTTCCGCCGCCCGCGACGGTCCGACGCCCAGGCACGCTGCCAGAGCTGTCAAACTCGCCCCAGGATGATGGGAGCGGGTGACAGGCTGGATGAGGGGACAGCGAAGCAGCACGAGCCGGGTACCGTCCGAGCAGCTGAGAGCACGCGTCTTGCCGCGGGGCGAACAGCG
Organism: Actinomycetales bacterium; assembly: GCA_015655255.1. The sequence goes on from JAATFJ010000061.1 coordinate 2,109, forward strand.
GTCAGAGCAGAAAAACGACCGAGAAGACGAGCACGATCGCCCTCGTCGCGACGCCGCACGAAGAGGTGAGAGAGAGGCCGGTGAGCGCGGACCGTCTACCAATGACGAGCACGACAAGCATCAGGACCCTGAGTCGACCGGTGAGCTGCCTGCCCCCCACAACGAGGGACAGGCTGCCCAAACGCCTCTCCGGATGTGGTTCAACCGTTCCGCACGACACCGGCATCGACATGGATGACCTGAGAGGTGATCATGTCGGCTTCGTCGGAGGCGAGGAAGGCTACGGCACCGGCGACATCACGAGGTTCGAGGAGGCGCTGGATGGACTGGGCAGCGACTACGACCTTCTCGTGTTCCTCACTCCCCGGCAAGGCACGCATTCCTGGGGAGAGCACTCCGTGCGGTGCGACGGCGTTGACGGTGATGCCGTACTCGCCGACCTCGCTGGCGAGCGCACGGGTGAAGCCGACGACGCCGCCCTTCGACGCGACGTAGTGCGCCATCCCGCCTGGGATCGGAGCGTTCAGCGAGGATGAGGAGATGTTGATAATACGCCCCCACCGATTTGCGATCATCGCCGGGAGGAGCGCCCGCGAGACGAGGAACGCAGAGTCGAGGTTCACTGAGAGCATGCGCTTCCATGCGTCGTAGCTCAGGTCGACGACGTTGGTAAACGGATTCGCATGGATCGCCGCGTTGTTCACGACGATGTCCACGGAGTTCCTGCTGCCGCTGATTTCCGACAGGGTCGCTGCGACGGCGTCCTCGTTGGTGAGATCCAGCGTCACCGCCTCGGCGATGCCACCCGCTTCCCTGATAGCGGCGACGGTGTCGCTGCTCTCCTGGATGTCGACGGCGTAGATCTTGTGTCCCTTCGCCGCGAGGCGCTCAGCGAATGCGCGGCCCATTCCTTGAGCGGCTCCGGTCACGAGGGCAGTTCGAGTTGTCAATGGATTGTCCTTTCTTGGTGCTGCTGTCCGGGTCTCGGATCAGCAGGCGCGGTGGGTGTGCGGAGAAAGCAGGACGCCACGGTGGCGATTGCCGCGACGATTGCGCCGACGAGGAACGCCTGATGGATACCGGAGGCTTGCGCGCTTGCACCGGGCAGGTCGCTGTGGGCAGCAGTCGCCACGGTCATGAGGGTGACGAAGAGGGCAGTGCCTGCGGCGCCGGCGAGTTGCTGCAGCGTGTTGATGATCGCGCTGCCGTGCGAATACAGGCGCTGTGGCAGAGACCCGAGCGCCGAAGTCATCACCGGAGTCATCAGGAGACCCAACCCTAGAGTCATGAGCATGTGCAGCAATATCACTACGAGGGGCGAGGCATCTTCGGTGAACAAGATCGACATGAGAAAGAGAGCCGTTGCGAGGAGGACCGCCCCCGGAAGGGCGAGCAGTCTCGGTCCGACACGATCATAAAGACGACCCACGAACGGTGCGATGATCCCCATGAGAAGGCCTCCCGGGAGCACGATGAGTCCGGTCTCGAGCGCGGTGAGGCCGAGGACGTTCTGCAGGTACAGGGGCAACAAGATCAGGACACCGAACAGCGATGACAGTGCGATGAGGAGCACGACGACGCCGATCCAGAACGACCGCTCATAAAACGGCCGCAGGTCCAGGAGCGCGGCATCGTCTCGTTGCAACCGCGCTTGCCGCCACACGAACAGGACTAGCGCGGCAGCTCCGATCAGGATCGGCACGAGCGGCGGCACGACCGCGTGCCCCTCGGTCGACTCCCCGATGCTGGAGAGGCCGAAGATGAGCAGGCCGAAGGCGATCGTGGAGAGCAGCACGGAGAGCACATCGAGGCGCAGTGCGCGGTGTGCCGATGTTCCCGATCAGTACGAGGCCAAGTACCAGCGCGATGGCGCCGATCGGGAGCACAGTCAAGAAGACGGACCGCCATCCGAAAGCCGACAGGAGCAGTCCGGAAAGCGTGGGGCCGAGGGCCGGTGCGACGGAGATCACCACGGAGACAAGTCCGAACACCGTCCCTCGACGGTGCGAAGGGACGAAGGTGAGAATCGTCGTGGTCATGAGCGGCAGAATCACGGCAG
>JAATFJ010000303.1 GCA_015655255.1 Actinomycetales bacterium
CAGGCCATCGCCCATGCCCTCGACCGCGAGGGCATCGCGTCGGCGGTGACCTTCGGTCTTGCCGACGTCGCGAACTCGCTCATCCCGCCCGCCATCGAGTACTCCGCGAATGACGAGGGCTACGCGCTCGACTACGACCTCGACGCCGCGAAGGAGGCGCTCGCCGCCTCCGCCTACCCCGACGGCTTCTCGACGACCCTCCTCATCGCGAGCGGCAACTCTCAGCGCGCCCAGGAGGCGCAGATCATCCAGGATGCGCTCGCCGAGATCGGCATCACCGTGGAGATCGAGCAGATCGACATCGCCTCCTTCCGTGAGCGCTTCAAGGCCCTCGACTACTCGTTCATGATCAACAGCGGCGTGAGCGACCAGCCCGACCCCAACGGCCTCATCACCTTCCAGGCCGATCCGGAAGGCTTCAGTCAGTCCTACTGGACGAGCTACACGAACCCCGAGGTCACCGAGCTCATGGAGAAGGGCCGCACGACGCCGGACGGCGACGAGCGCGAACAGATCTACCTCGACATCCAGAAGATCCTCGCCGAGGACGCACCGTACATCCCGCTGTTCTACCCTGAGACAGTGAAGGCATCCACGAGCAAGGTCCACGGGCTCTCCGTGCTCCCCAACGGCAGCGTGCGCTTCCAGGACGCGTGGATCGAGCAGTGATCCCGGCCCCGCTCCGGTGGCTGGGGCGGACCGCGGCGAACGTGGTCCCCGTGGTCATCGGAGTGGTGGTCGTCGTCTTCTTCCTGCTCCGGCTCGTGCCGGGAGACCCCGCGCGCATGATCCTCGGCGACCAGGCGACGGAGGACTCCATCGCCGCTCTGCGGGAGAAGCTCGGGCTGAACCTCCCCCTGGGGGAGCAGTTCGCGCAGTTCGTGGGCTCCCTGCTCACCCGCGGAGACACGGGGGACTCGCTCTTCTACGGCGTGCCCACCCGTGACCTCATCGTGGAACGCATCCCCATCAGCCTCGTGCTTATTGCGCTGTGCCTCGTGTTCACCGTGGCGATCGCGGTGCCGCTCGCGCTCGCCGCGGCGCGGCACCGCAACGGCGTCGTCGATCACGTCGTGCGCGTGATCCCCACGATCACCCTGGGCATGCCGGGGTTCTGGGTAGGGCTGCTGCTCATCCTGCTCTTCGCCGTCGTGCTGCGCTGGTTCCCCGTGGGTGGCATCGCGGACGGTCCCTTCGGGCTCGTTCGCAGCCTCATCCTCCCTGCGCTCACGGTCTCCCTCGGGCTTGCGCCGCCGCTGATCCGATCGCTGCGCGAGCAGCTCCTCGAGGCGTACTCCTCCGACTTCGTCACGACGCTGCGCGCGGCGGGCGTCCCTGAGCGGCGCATCGCCCTGGGGCACGTCCTGCGCAACGCCGCGGCGCCCACGACGGCGCTCCTCGGCGTGAACATCGCCTACATGATCGGCGGCAGCCTCGTCATCGAGAAGGTCTTCGCCATCAACGGGCTGGGCACTCTCCTCTTCAACGCCATCGGCAATCGCGATTTCCCGCTCGTGCAGGCCGTGGCCCTTTACAGTGCCATCGGCGTCGTCGTGGTGACGGTGCTCGTCGACCTGCTCGTGCGCGTGCTCGATCCGCGGGGAGGCCGCTCATGAGCCTCACCCGCATCGCCGTGCACCGTGGCTTCTTCGCGCGCGCCGTGCGCACCCCGACCCTCGTCACCGGCGTCGTCCTGCTTGTCCTGCTCGCCGCCGCGGCGCTCCTCGCCCCCGTGCTCGCCCCCTACGACCCCGCCGCCCAGGAGCTCACCGCTGGGCTCCTCCCGCCCTCCGCGGAACACCTCTTCGGCACCGATCAGCTGGGCCGCGACATCTACTCGCGGATGTTCTTCGCGGCGCGCACGGGTCTCGGTATCGCCGCGACGGCCGCGATCCTCCCCTTCGTCACAGGGGTCGTCCTCGGCGTCGTCTCCGGGTACTTCGGCACGTGGGTCGACTACGTCATCGGCCGCGTCGTCGACACCGTCATCGCCTTCCCCTTCTACGTCATCCTCGTCGCCCTCGCCTTCGCGCTCGGCGCGGGCCCCGCGGGCATCTTCGTCGCCTTCGCGCTCGTCGGCTGGGTCGGCTACGCCCGCGTCGTGCGCACGGCAGCCCGCACCCTGCGCTCCTCCGGCTGGGTCGAGGCGGCCCGCGGCGGCGGCCTGTCGCACGCTCGCATCGTCTTCCGGCATCTGCTCCCCAACGTCCTCCCACAGGCCGTCGTCCTGCTCATGACGGAGATCGTCCTCATCCTCGTCGCCGTCGTCACCCTCGGCTACCTGGGGCTCGGCGTGCAGCCCCCGACACCGGACTGGGGGACGATGATCGCCGATGGGCAGTCGTTCCTCACGACGAAGTGGTGGATCTCCACGCTCCCGGGTATCGGCGTCATCTATACCGGCATCGCGCTCTCGCTCACGGGCGACGGGCTCGCCGACGTCTGGAGGGTGAAGCGATGATCGAGAACCTCGTCACCGTCGATTCCCTCGTACTCACGGGGGATGAGGGCCAGCGCCTCGTCGACGGCGTGTCCTTCTCGGTCGCCGCGGGGGAATCCCTCGGCATCGTCGGGGAGTCCGGCTCCGGCAAGAGCCTCACCCTGCGGAGGATCCTCGGGCTGCTCCCCGACGGCGTGCATGCCGCGGAGGGAGAGGTCGATGTCCGCGGACGCGCGGCGATGGTGTTCCAGGACCCGCTCACGGCCCTCGACCCGCTCGCGCGCGTCGGCGCGCAGGTCGCAGAGGTGAGCCGCTACGCCCACCGCAGCGGACACGCCGCGGCCGCGGCGCACGCGCGGGAGCTCCTCGCCCAGGTCGGGCTCGATGCCCCGCGGCTGTTCCGCGCGCGCCCCTTCGAGCTCTCCGGCGGCCAGCGGCAGCGTGTCGTCATCGCCCTCGCCCTCGCGCGCGATCCGCAGATCCTCCTGTGCGACGAGCCCACGACGGCGCTCGACGTGACGGTGCAACGACAGGTGCTCGACCTTCTCGATGCGCTGCGCCGGGAGTGGGGGCTCGCGATGGTGTTCGTCAGCCACGACCTCGCCGTCGTCGCCCAGGTGTGCTCACGGCTCCTCGTTATGCGGGAGGGGCGCGTGGAGGAGCGGGGCGAGACCGACGAGGTCCTCGCCCGGCCGCAGGCCGACTACACCCGCCGCCTCCTTGCGGCGATCCCCACGCTCCCGCCGCTGGAAGGAGCGCCGTCATGACGCGCATCGATATCGAGAACGCGCGCATCCGCCTGGGCGGTGCGCTCATCGTCGACGACGTGTCCCTGGCGATCCCGGACGGCGCCTCGGTGGGGCTCGTGGGGGAGTCCGGCTCGGGGAAGACGACCCTCGCACGGGCCGTCGTCGGCGCCGCGCCGCTCGCCGCCGGACGGATCCTCCGCGACGGCCTCCCCGTCGTCCGCCCCACGCGGGAGCAGCGCCGCGCCGTGCAGCTCATCGCGCAGGACCCCTACTCCTCCCTCAACCCCCGGATGACCGTGGGACAGACGATCGGTGAACTCCTGCGGGTGCATCGCCTCGTTCCCCCCGACGGCGTCGAACGCCGTGTCGCCGGACTGCTCGCCCTCGTACATCTCGAAGCGGATGCCGCAGGCGCCTACCCGCACCAGTTCTCCGGCGGTCAGCGGCAGCGCATCGCCATCGCGCGGGCCCTCGCCGTCGAACCGCGCGTCCTCGTCGCGGACGAGCCGACGAGCGCGCTCGACGTTTCCGTGCAGCAGACAGTCATCGCGTTGTTGCGTCGCCTGCGCGCGGAGCTGGGGCTCACGCTGCTGTTCATCTCGCACGACCTCGGTGTCGTGAGCGAGGTGAGCGACACGGTCGCCGTCCTCGAACACGGCCGTCTCGTCGAGGTCGCCGAGCGCTCCCGCTTTTTCGCGCATCCCGCGCACCCCTACAGCCGCGCGCTCCTCGAAGCGGTGCCCCGGCTGGATACCAGAGTAGAAGGACCCCAATGACCTCGATCGACCCGGCTCTGTTCCTCGACCAGCCCCCGCTCGTGCCCGAGGAGATCACCGAGCTGGAAGACCTCGTCCGGGCGACGCTCGGCACGGCGAATGACATCGTGCTCGTCCAGGCGGAGGCGATTCTCGCCCTCGAGGCCGTCGCCCGTTCCGTCGCCGCGCCCGGCACGCGGGCACTGAACCTCGTGAGCGGTCCCTACGGCGGCGTCTTTGGCGGGTGGATGCGGGAGAGCGGTGCTGACGTCACCGAGCTCGCCGTGCCCTTCGACGCGGTGCTCGATGCGGAGGCCGTCACCGCGGAGATCGCCCGCGTGCGGCCGCACATCGTCGCCGTCGTCCATGCGGAAGCCGCCACGGGCGGGTCCAACCCGCTCCACGAGATCGTCGCCGCCGCGCGTGCCGCCGACGCCCTCGTCGTCGTCGATGCCGTCGCCTCGATCGGCGCGGAAGAGGTGCGAGCGGATGAAGAGGGCATCGATATCGCCGTGATCGGCGGGCAGAAGGCCCTCGCGGGCCCCGCCGGCGTGAGCGCCGTGAGTGTCTCCGCCCGCGCGTGGGAGACGATCGACCAGAATCCCGTCGCCCCCCGCGGCTCGGCGCTCTCCCTCACCGACTGGCGCGAGAAGTGGCTGCGCACCGACCGCACTCTACTGCCGGGCATGCCATCCTGGCTGGAATCCCGGGCGCTCGCCGCAGCCCTCCGGCGCGTGCACGCCGAAGGACTTCACGCCGTGAACGACCGCCATCGGCGGGCGGCGCGCGCAGCTGCCGCGGGGGCCGAGGCACTGGGGCTGGAGCTGTGGCAGCGCGATCCTGAGGGCCGCGCGGCGGTGGACACGGCGATCCGCCGTCCCGCCGATGCCGCTCCCGTCTTCGGCGGCATCCTCGCCCCGGGCGACGGTGCCCTGCGCGGGCAGATCCTCCGTCTCAACCACACCGGGCGCGCGGCGACCCTCGCGACCGTGCAGGACGGGCTCGCGCGGCTCGCCGCCGTCGGCGGGGACGCTGCTGCGGCGGAAGAAGCCGCCGCGACGGCCTGGTCCGCACCACTCGGCTGACGCGCCCGGGCGCCCGCCGCTTTCACAACCCTGTACAACGGCCAAGCGACCACCGAGAGGCGACGGACGAACAGCTCCGGAAGGACGCGCATAGGGACCGCGGCGACGCGGTGCGCCGGGCTAGACTGGCGAAGGATCGACGACGTTCCGGCTCACCTGATTTTCTACACAAGGAGCACACCGTGGCACTGATCGAGGCTGTAGGCGCACGCGAGATTCTGGACTCTCGCGGAAACCCGACCGTCGAGGTGGAGGTGCTTCTCGATGACGGCATCGTGCAGCGCGCCGCCGTCCCCTCTGGAGCATCCACGGGTGCCTTCGAGGCCTATGAGCTCCGCGACGGCGACAAGAGCCGCTACGGCGGCAAGGGCGTCCTCAAGGCTGTCGAAGCCGTCATCGACGAGCTCGGCCCCGCCATCGAGGGCGTCGAGGCGAGCGAGCAGCGCATCGTCGATGAGATCCTCATCGAGACCGACGGCACCGAGAACAAGAAGCGCACGGGCGCCAATGCCATCCTCGGCGTGAGCCTCGCGGTCGCCAAGGCCGCGGCGGACTCCGCCGACCTGCCCCTGTTCCGCTACCTCGGCGGCCCCAACGCGCATGTCCTCCCCGTGCCGCTCTTCAACGTCATCAACGGGGGAGAGCACGCCGACAACGGCATCGACTTCCAGGAGTACTTCCTCGCGCCCATCGGTGCGGCAACCTACTCCGAGTCCCTCCGCTGGGGTGTGGAGACCTACCACGTCCTGCACAGCGAGCTCAAGGCTGCCGGATACTCGACGGGCCTCGGTGACGAGGGCGGATTCGCCCCCGACCTGCCCAGCAACCGCGAGGGACTCGACTTCCTCGTCGCGGCGATCGAGAAGGCCGGTTTCACCCCGGGCAAGGACATCGCCGTCGGCCTCGACGTCGCCGCCACCGAGTTCTTCGAGAACGGCGTCTACCGCGTCGAGAACAAGGACTGGGACGCCGCCGCCCTCACCGACTACTTCGTGAACCTTGTGAACGACTACCCGATCGTGACGATCGAGGACGCGCTCGCCGAGGACGACTGGGACAACTGGAAGGCCCTCACCGACGCGCTCGGCACGAAGGTGCAGCTCGTCGGCGACGACCTCTTCGTCACCAACCCGGAGCGTCTGGCCAAGGGCATCTCGCTCGGCGTCGCCAACTCGCTCCTCGTGAAGGTCAACCAGATCGGCACGCTCACGGAGACCTTCGACGCCGTGAGCCTCGCGCAGCGCTCCGGATACACAGCGATGCTCTCGCACCGCTCCGGCGAGACTGAGGACACCACCATCGCCGACCTCGCCGTGGCGACCAATGCCGGCCAGATCAAGACCGGTGCGCCTGCTCGGAGCGAGCGGGTCGCGAAGTACAATCAGCTTCTGCGCATCGAGGAGGAACTGGGCGACGCGGCGGTCTTCGCCGGTCGTTCCGCGTTCCCCCGATTCCAGGGCTGAGCGCCACAGCGACACGTAAGAAGGGGGGAGCCATGGTCCGACGTCCGGCTCCCCCTTCTTCGCGTCCCGCGACGGCGAAGACAGGCCAGACGGACACCCCGAGGGCATCCTCCGCACGCCGCACAACTCCCGCGCGCGTCGACGTGCGCGAGTGGACGAGCGGGATCCGGCTCTCCGGGTTCATGGTGATCATGCTCTCCCTCGTCATCCTCGGCGCCTGGGTGCTCGTCCCCACTCTGGGCACCTTCATCGATCAGCGTCAGAAGATCGCCGCGCTGGAGGCGTCCGTGCAGGTGACGCAGGAGGAGATCGCCGCCCTGGAGGAAGAACGCGATCGCTGGCAGGACCCCGCCTACATCTCCGCGCAAGCGCGGGAACGCCTCTACTACGTCTATCCCGGCGAGGTCGTCTATCTCGTTGACAACGATCTCAGCGTCACCGACCTGCCCCCGGAGCAGGAGGCGGTGAGCAGCGAGATCGAGGAGCAGCAGGCCGATTGGATGCCGCAGATCCTCCGTTCCGTCGTCGCGGCCGGTCTCGCACAGAACGCCGTCGCGGCGCCCTAGCTCCCGTACAGCCGGGCTCCCGTACCCTGGAGGGGTGACCATTCCTCCGTTCGCTGCGCCCACCTCGGCCGAGATCGCCGTGGTCAGCGCTCAGCTCGGGCGTCCCGCCCGCGGCGTCGTGGGGATCGCGGCCCGCTGCGTCTGCGGCAACCCCACGGTCGTGGCGACCGTGCCGCGGCTGCCCGAGGGGACGCCCTTCCCCACCTTCTACTACCTCACGCATCCGGCCGCGACGGCGGCGATGTCGACGCTCGAGGCGACGCAGGTGATGCCGGAGCTCGCGGCGCTCCTCGTCGAGGACGAGGACGTCGCGGCCGCCTACCGGCGTGCGCACACCGCCTATCTCGCCGATCGGGCGCAGTTCGGCGAGGTCTCCGAGATCGACGGGATCTCCGCGGGCGGCATGCCCACGCGCGTGAAGTGCCTGCATGCGCTCGCTGCGCATGCGCTTGCGGCGGGACCGGGTGTCAACCCCATCGGCGATGCGGCGCTCGCCCGCTCCTCGTGGAGCCCCGACGTGTGCCGCTGCGAGTCGCCGGGCGCGGCCACGGGAGGAGTCGCGGCATGAGGTTCGGCCGGGGGGCGCGGGGGGCGGTGGCGGCACTCGTCGTCGCCGCATCCGTACTGCTTCTCGGATCCGCGGCGACGCCGACACCATCGCCGTCCCCCGCGCGCAGCCAGACGCCCACGCCCACGCCGACGAAGTCGCCCCTGCCCATCGCCGACGACCCCGCCGATCCCACACGGGCCTCCGAGTACTGGCTCGACGGTGCCGGGGTGCGCGAGGCCTGGTACACAACACGCGGCAAGGGCGTCACGATCGCCGTGATCGATACCGGTATCGGCTCGGGCGTGCCCGCCCTCGACGCGGCCGTCGTCGGGGGTACAGACGTCTCCGGCAGCGGTAGCGCCGACGGGCGCACGCCCGTGGGTGTGAAGGACCGGGAGCACGGCTCCTGGGTGGGGTCCGTCGCCGCGGCCCGCGGCA
>JAATFJ010000230.1 GCA_015655255.1 Actinomycetales bacterium
CCGTCGGCGTCGCGGACGCGATCCGTGATCTCATGCTCAGCCCGGTCTCGCAGCGCGGACGCAACAACCACGGCGAGCAGACCGCCTACCGGATCGTCCGCGAGGCGCGGTCGGCCATGGGGGACCTTCTCCGCATCGCACCGGAGGCCGTCGCCTTCGGGAGGAGCGCCACCCAGCTCACCTTCGACATCGCTCGCGCCTTCGCCCGCCGTCTCACGAGCGACGACGAGATCGTCGTCAGCCGCCTCGACCACGACGCGAACGTGCGCCCGTGGATCCGCGCCGCGGAGCTCTCCGGAGCGACGATCCGCTGGATCGACTTCGACAGGGAGACCGGCGACATCCGGCTCGAGCACGTCACGCGCGTGCTCGGCCCCCGGACCCGCATCGTGGCCGTCACCGCGGCGTCCAACCTCTACGGCACCCGCCCCGACATCCGCCGCATCGCCGACGCCGTGCACGGGGCGGGCGCCGAGATCTACGTCGACGCCGTCGCCTACGCCGCCCATGAGCTCGTCGACGCCCCCGCGATGGGCGCCGACTACGTCGTGTGCTCGCCTTACAAGTTCTGCGGACCGCACCTCGGCGTCCTCGGATCGACGGTTGAGAGGCTCACCGCGCTCGTCCCCGACAAGCTACGCCCCTCGACGATGAAGGTCCCAGAGCGCTTCGAACTCGGCACCATCCCCTACGAAGCGCTCGCCGGGGTGACCGCGGCCGTCGACTTCCTCGCTGGCATCGTTCCCGGAGCGGGCACACGGCGCGAGAGCCTGGACCGGTCGTACGCCGCGCTGAAGGAGCACGAGGAGGGTCTCTTCCGGATGCTCGTCGAGGGCGCGCGGGACATCCCGGGCGTCGAACGGATCGGCGCGCCGGAGACCGCGGTGCCCACGTTCCTCTTCCGCGTCGCGGGGCTGTCGCCCGCGGAGGTGTGCGCCGCTCTCGGCGCGCGCGACATCTCCGTGATGGGCGGCTCCTTCTACGCGATCGAGGCGGAGGAATGGGCCGGACTCGACGGCGGCGGGGTGCGCGCCGGAATCGCCCCCTACACCTCTTCCGACGACGTCGGCAGGCTGCTCGGCGCGCTCCGTGAGATCGCCGGCTGATCGCCACCCCCAGAGAACACCCCCGAGAAGAAGGACACCACGATGAAGTCACGCCTTTCCCTTGTCCCGTTGTTCGCGCTCCTCGCCGCAGGTCTCGGCGCGTGCAGCTCCACCCTGCCGACCGACGATACGACGACGGCGCCCTCCGGCGCGGCCTCGGACGAGCAGCCCGCTGCCGCGATCGTCGACGCCGTCGCCGCCGACGAGGAGATCGCGGCGCTCCTGCCGGAGCAGTACCGCACGGCGGGGGTGCTCCAGGTCGGCTCCAACGTGCAGTTCCCGCCCGCGAACTTCTACGCGGAGGACGGCACGACGCCGATCGGCTACGAGGTAGACATCGCCACGGCCATCGCGAAGAGGCTCGGCGTCGACGTCGCGTACAACGACTCGCCGTTCGAGAACCTCATCACGAGCCTGCAGTCGCAACGAGTCGACTTCACCATAGCGAGCATGAACGACCGGCCGGACCGCCAGGAGCAGGTCGACTTCGTCGACTACTTCGAGACCGGCATCGGCATCCTCACAGCGTCCGGCAACCCCGACGGCATCGCGGCGCCGGAGGACCTCTGCGGGCACACGGTGACCGCGGGCGTCGCCAGCTCGCAGGAGGCCTGGGCGCTCGAGCTCAGCGACGAGTGCGTCGCGAGCGGCGCGGAGGCGATCGAGGTCGTCACCGTGAACAACGATCAGCAGCGGCTCAACTCCGTCAAGACGGGCCGCGTCACCGCGGAGCTCAACGACCTCGCCAACCTCGTGTACGTCGCGCAGACCTCCGGCGACGGGAAGGACTTCGAGGTCGTGGACATCCCGCCCCTGGAGGGCGCCCTCTACGGCATCGGCGTGAACAAGGAGACGCCCGAGCTGCGCGACGCCCTCGCGGCGTCGCTGCAGTCGCTCATCGACGACGGCACCTACGACGAGATCCTCGACGCCTGGGACCTCGCGGCGGGCGCCGTATCCACCGTCGAGATCAACGCGGGCCAGTGACGCGCGTGGGGGCGGGGAACCGCCCCCACGCCTCCCGTCCCCGCAAGGAAGGAAGCCATGACCACCGCCCCGTCCACGGCCCCGCGCGTCTACCCTCGTCTGCACGTGTGGCGATGGCTGAGCGCCGCCGCCGTCGTCGTCCTCCTCGTCGGCCTCGTCGCCGTCCTCGCGGACGCGCGCATCCAGTGGCCGCACGTCCTCCAGTACGTCTTCCTCGGCACGTTCGCCGAGGCGGCGGCGAACACCGTCGTCCTCGCCCTCGCCGCCCAGGCCGTCGCGATCGCGATCGGCGTCGTCGTCGCGATCATGCGGATCTCCCGGAACCCGGTCGCCAACACGGTCGCCGCCGCCTACATCTGGGTCTTCCGCGGCGTCCCCGTGCTCGTGCAGATCCTCGTCTGGTACAACCTGGCCCTCGTCGTCGACCGCATCGTCGTGCGCGTGCCCTTCACAGGCTGGACCCTCTTCGACCAGTCGACGAACGCGCTCATGACCGCCTTCGTCGCGTCCCTCCTCGGGCTCGCCCTGAACGAGAGCGCCTACATGGCGGAGATCATCCGCGGCGGCCTCAAGGGCGTGGATCCCGGCCAGACCGAAGCGGCGCACGCGCTCGGCATGAGCCCTCTGCGCACCCTCGTCCGCATCGTGCTCCCGCAGGCGATGCGCATCATCATCCCGCCCACGGGGAACAACTTCATCAACATGCTCAAGACGACGTCGCTCGCCTCCACCGTGACGTACTTCGAGCTCGTCAAGGCCGCGAACAACATCGCGAGCCGCAACCTCGAGGTCATGGAGACGCTCTTCGCCGCGGCGATCTGGTACATGATCATCGTCACCGCCGCGAGCATCGGCCAGTTCTACCTGGAACGCGCCTTCGATGCCGGCAGCCACCGGCGGCCGCGACGCCGCCTGCTCGCTGAGGTCGGCAAGGCGCTCGCCAGGCCCCCGTTCCTCCGGAGAGCCTCCGGTGAGAGGGGAGACGAATGACTCCCGCGGAGCGGCGGGCCGCGCCCCCGCTCGTCCGCATCCGGCACGTGCGGAAGGCCTTCGGGGGCAACGAGGTCCTCCGCGACATCGATCTCGACGTCCGAGCGGGCGAGGTCGTATGCCTGCTGGGCTCCTCCGGTGCGGGGAAGAGCACCCTCCTCCGAGCGATCAACCGCCTGGAGACGATCGACGCGGGACGCATCTGGGTCGAGGACATGCTCATCGGCTACGGCCCGTACCGCGACGGTGTACGCGCGCTCACGGACCGCGGGATGACGGCCCAGCGCATCCGCATAGGAATGGTGTTCCAGCGCTTCAACCTGTTCCCGCACCTGACCGCCGTGCAGAACGTCATGGAGGGTCCGCGGAGCGCCCTCGGCACGGCGAGGAGGACGGCGCAGGGGGAAGCGGCGGCGCTGCTCGACAGCGTCGGGCTCTCCGACAAGCGCGATCACTACCCCGCACAGCTCTCCGGCGGGCAGCAGCAGCGC
>JAATFJ010000067.1 GCA_015655255.1 Actinomycetales bacterium
ATGTGGGCAGAGCACTCTTCCTCCGGCGAGGGCTGGTGCCGTGATGGACCCCCTGTTCGACGATCCCGAACTCCGCGCGCTCGCGCATCGTCTTCGTCGGGGCACCACCGCGGCGTCAACTCCGGAGGACGAGGCCAGGGACGTGGGGGAGACCATCGCCCGTGTCGCCTGGAGTGTCCTCGTGGAGCCCGGGGACGCCGTCGCCGGGTTGCTCATCGCGGAGTACGGGTCGCGCGAGGCGCTGCGGTTTGCGCTGTCCTCCCGGTGGATCCCGCGAGCGATGACGAACCCCGGTGCGGGTGCGGGAGAGACTCCGGGTGCGGTTCCGCGGACGAGGGCGACAGCGGGGAACGGTGCTGACGCGGACCGCGCGGCCGCCGGAAGGGCCCTCGCAGAAGCACGGGCGCGCTGGCGACCGCGGGCACGGCGGGGAGCGGTCCGGGATGCGCTGCACTCCGCGACGCAGCTTGGCATCTCCGTGCTTCTTCCCGGGGATGCCTTCTGGCCCGCGGGAGTGGACGATCTGCAGGCGCACGCGCCGGTGCTGCTCTGGGCACGCGGCCGACCGGAGCTCTTCGGGCGGCGGCGCGGGGTCGCGCTCGTCGGCGCGCGGGCCGCGACGCCCTACGGGGAGCACGTGGCCGCGGAATTCGCGGGCGATCTCGCCGCGACGGGAGAGGTCATCCTCTCGGGCGGTGCCTACGGGATCGATGGTGCCGCGCACCGCGCCAGCATGTCCGGGGGAGGAACAACCGTGGCGTTCCTCGCCGGGGGAGCGGATCGACTCTATCCCAGTGACATCGGGATCTCTTCGCGCGCATCCGTGCCGAGGGGGTGCTGCTCAGCGAGTTGCCCTGCGGGGCGTCGCCGACTCGTTGGCGCTTTCTCGCGCGCAATCGGCTCATCGCCGCGGCCGGTGCGGCGACGGTTGTCGTGGAAGCGGGTCGGCGCAGCGGTTCTCTGAACACCGCCAATCATGCGGCATCGCTCGGTCGACCGCTCGGGGCCGTGCCGGGACCGGTGATATCGGCGACGTCCGCAGGCTGTCATCGACTGCTGCGGGAGTACGACGCACAGTGCGTCACGAACGCCGAGGAGGTGCGCGAACTCATCGGCGCGGGAACACAGAACGGCGAGGAGGAACATGCGCGGGAATCGAGCGAGCAGACGCGGCTGCGCGACGCGATGAGCGCCCGTTCCCCACGGCCCGTCCGCGACCTCGCCGTGCGGTCTGGGCTTGCCGAGAGCGAGGTACAGGCGCTCCTGGGCGTGGGAGAGCTGGAGGGCACGATGCGACGGCGAGACGACGGCTGGGTGCAGGTGCACGCAACGGCCGGAGACGGGGAGAGTAATCGAGAACACCGCAGCGGGGGAGCGCGATCGAGGAAGAGAAACGTCGCAGGCGGGTGATGTGCCGGAGGCGGGCGAGGCGCCGGATACGGGAGAAATGCTCCAGAACGCTGAGGCGCCAGCGACGGGAAGAGGTTCGAGACGGGGCGAGCTCTGAGAAGGGGAGGCATCCGCAGTGGTGAGACATCTCCGCACGGCGAGCCGTGGAAGCCCATCGGGACAGGCGCGGCAAGCTAAAGGGGTGAAGCTCTCCGCCGCGGCCGACGCCTTCGCCGCACACCTGCACGGGGTGCGGCGGCTGTCACCGGCGACGGTCCGCGCGTACCGCTCCGACCTCCGCACTCTTGAAGCGGAGGAGCAGGACCCGGAACTGGGTGCTATCGAGCTGGACACCCTGCGCGACTGGCTGTGGCACGCCACCGAGCGGGGAGACGCACGGTCGACCCTCGCGCGGCGGGCGGCGTCTGCACGAGCCTTCTTCGGCTGGGCGAAGGAGGAAGAGCTCATCCCACGTGATCCGAGTCTGCGCCTCATCGCTCCCAAGCGGGGACGCACCCTGCCCCAGGTCGCCTCCAAAGAAGGCATGGCGCAGCTCCTCGATGAGCACCGTGCGCTCGCCGCGCAGGGCGATCCTCTCGCACTCCGCGATTCCGCCGTCCTCGAACTGCTCTACGGATCAGGCATCCGCGTCTCGGAGCTGTGTGGCCTGGACATCGACGACCTCGACCTAGATCGGGCGACGGCCCGCGTGCTGGGAAAGGGAGCAAAGGAACGCGTCGTCCCCTTCGGCTCGCCCGCGCGGGACGCTCTCGGTGCCTATCTCACGCGGGGACGTCCTCCTCTCGCCGGACGTCGTGATCAGCCGTCGAATGCCGTCTTCCTCGGTGCACGCGGAGGGCGCGTCGGACCGCGCACGGTATACTCGGTCGTCGCCACGGCCCTCGGCCCGACGATCGGGTCGGCGACCGTGGGACCGCACGCCCTGCGGCACTCGGCGGCGACGCATCTGCTCGACGGCGGTGCCGATCTTCGTGCTGTCCAGGAGATCCTCGGCCATGCGAGCCTCGGGACGACTCAGATCTACACGCACGTCTCCGCGGAGCGCCTTACGGCGACCTATCGGCTCGCGCATCCGCGTGCCTGAGGGATCCACCCGCATCAATCAATGTGCCGGGCGGGGCGACACATCCGCGCGTCTGACCGGCCTGCGCATCACCGCGGTTAAGGGCCTGCGCATCACCGCGGTTATGGATGTGACCCGCCGTCCGCTCCCTATCCCGCCACCGGCTCTGCGCAACAGGGCAGCAGCACGGCCCGCGGCGGCTTCCCGAACAGCGGCAGAGGATTGACGTACTCCCCGTCTTGCCGCACTCCGATGTGCAGCGCGCCCGGCTGCGTGAGCCCGCCCGTGCCTACGACGCCGATCTCGTCGCCTGCGGCGAGGACGGCCCCGGGTTCGAGAGCGGAATCCAAGGGCTCATAGCTGGAAACGAGCCCGTTACCGTGGTCGATCGTCAGCACGGCGCGGTCGACGACGACGCCGCGGAAGGCGACGACTCCGCCCGCTGGGGCGTGCACGACCGTTCCTACGGGTGCCGCGATGTCCATCCCGCGGTGACCGGGGCCGTAACGATGCGCGGGCGCCTGGAAGGGATTGGTCACCTGACGGGGCTGGTCGACCGGCCACAGCCAATCCCCTTCTGTCACCGCATCCGCAGAGCCACTCTCGGTTGCGGGTGAGGGTGCGGGTGCGGTTGCGTTCGCCGCTGCGGTGGCGGTGACGGCGGCGAAGCCCGGAGAGAAACCGGTGAACAGTACGACGAGCAGCGCAGCGGCGAGGACACTGACCACGCGGGCAGGAACCGGCCGGGCAGGAACCGGCCGGGCAGGAACCGGCTGGGCAGGAAGCGGCCGGGCAGGAACCGGCTGGGCAGGAACCGGCTGGGCAGGAACCAGCCGAGAGCGAACCGGATGGTCAGGAACCGAATGAAAGGGGGAGCGGCGGGTGGTCATGGCGACATCTTTCTCGTTCCGGGCGCTCGGCGGGCGGCCGATGAGCGGGCGGGGACGGAATCCCTGAATTCTCCTTTTGTGCAGGGGAAGTGGGAGGCCGCGGTCCTGTACACTGAATCCGCACCCCTTCATCGGGGTGACTACGCGTGCCCAGAGCGACCTCCGGTCGTGGCGGCGTCTCCTCCAGGTCCCTCTCTTCGGAGCGGGTGGGAGCGTGCCGGGCACCAGGATCATCGATCGACCGATCGACGAGAAAACCTCAGCGGCGCGAACGCGCCAGAACAAGGAGAACGACCATGGCCGTCGTTACCATCCGCCAGCTGCTCGACAGCGGCGTGCACTTCGGACACCAGACCCGCCGGTGGAACCCGAAGGTGAAGCGCTTCATCCTCACCGAGCGCAGCGGTATCCACATCATCGACCTGCAGCAGTCGCTCGGCTACATCGACAAGGCCTACGACTTCGTCAAGGAGACGGTCGCGCACGGCGGCACGATCCTCTTCGTCGGCACCAAGAAGCAGGCGCAGGAAGTCCTCGCCGAGCAGGCGACGCGCGTGGGTCAGCCCTTCGTCAACCAGCGCTGGCTCGGTGGTCTCCTCACGAACTTCTCCACCATCGCCAAGCGCCTCGCTCGCATGAAGGAGCTTGAGGAACTCGACTACGAGAACCCCGCTGCCTCCGGCTTCACCAAGAAGGAGC
>JAATFJ010000158.1 GCA_015655255.1 Actinomycetales bacterium
ATCGTCGTGACCCACGGTTTCGGCGATGTGAACCGCTATGCGAGCGGCGGCGCATTCCTCGTGCAGCTCTGGCACGGCATCCCCCTCAAGAGGATCGGGCTGGACTCCCCGGCGACGACCCAGGTGCCGTCGCTTCTCGGCGCCGCGATCCTCCGCCGCCTCATCGGCGTCCTCTACCGCCGCACCGTGCGCCGCATCCGTGTGCTCCACGCGGCCTCCCACCGTGCCAGGGGGCGGCTGGAATCCGCCTTCGCACTGGGATACGAACGCGTCGTCGTCACGGGGGAACCGCGCGTCGACGTGCTCTCCGAGGGCTCCCCGGAGGAGCGCAGGGCGAGCGCCACGGTCCGTGTAGAGGACGTCGCCGGTGCGGTTCCCGCGGGAGCAAAACGCGTGCTCTATGCGCCCACATGGCGCGACGGTGCCGCCGATCCTGCGGTGCCGAGCGTCGCAGACTGGGTGCGCATCGTCGCGCTGCTCGAAGAGGAGAACGCCGTCCTCTTCGTGCGCTCGCATCCGCTGGGGCAGGGCGCGTACACGCCGCCCATCGCCACCGATCGAGTGCGTCCGCTGGGCGCAGATCTCCTCGCCGATGTCACGCCCGCGCTGCCCGCCATGGATGTGCTCATCACCGACTACTCCTCGCTCGCCTACGATGTGGGACTGCTCGCGATGCCCGTGCTCTTCCTCGCCCCCGATGCCGAGGATTACGCCCGCACGCGCGGTTTCTACGGACGATTCTCCGATGTCGCGGGCGACGATGTGGCGGACAGCTGGGCGGCGCTCATCGCGCCGCTGCGTCGTGTGCTCTCCGATGAGCGTGTTCGCGCGGACCGCGCCGCACGGTCGGCTACGCTCAGCGAGCAGATGCACGCGTTCCACGACGGCGGGAACACCGACCGCGTGTACCGGGAGATCCTCATGCGGGGAGTTCCCGCACCGAAGGGAGCAGGATGACCACGGCCCGGATCGATGAGCAGAAGCAGTCGCTCATCATCGCCGGCACAGGCGCACGGCCGGGCGCGGCATCGCTCGATGGTGCGCGTGCCCGCGTCGCCGGACGCCTCACCGGCGGAGGGAAGACCTGGAAGGCGACCTTCCCGCTCCTCCTCTCCCGCTGGGGCGGGCCCGCCCTTCCTCTCCCCTCGGGGGAGTACACGGTGCGCATTGAGGGCGCCGATATCTCGGGCCTCCGGGTGGATCCCGTGTTGCTCCTGGGCCTGCGCCTTGCGCTCGACGGCGACCGCGTCGACATCGCCGCACCCATCGATCCCGTCTACGAGACCGCGGAGGGGCAGTCGACACTCGAGGAGCGCTACGGCGCGCAGACGGGCGCGACGGAGAACGCCGTGTTCTTCGAAAGCTTCTACGGGCGGACGGCAGGATGCAATCCGCGCGCCATCGACAGGGAGCTTGCCCGGCGGGTACCCGATGTGATCCGGTACTGGAGCGTCGTCGACCTGTCCGTTCCCGTTCCCGAGGGCGCGATCGCCGTGGTCGAGGGAAGCCCGGAGTGGTGGCGTGCACGGGCGGACGCGCGCCTGCTCGTCGTGAACGACTGGCTGCGGCGACGCTTCTCCCGCAAACGGGGACAGCGCGTGCTGCAGACTTGGCACGGCACGCCCCTGAAACGCCTCGCCCTGCACCGGCCGGGGTTCGCGCCGCGGCGCATGGCCGCGGTCGTCAAGGAATCCCGGCGTTGGGATGTGCTCCTCGCTCAGAACGCCTATGCGGCGCGGGTGCTGCGCAAGGCCTACGCCTTCTTCGGCCGCCCCGTGTGGACCGATGGCTATCCCCGCAACGACGTGCTCGTCACGGGCGATGGGGCGCAGACGCGTGCCGCCCTCGGCATCGGCGCGGAAGAGCGGGTACTGCTCTACGCGCCGACCTGGCGGGACGATCGCCAGGAGATGGTGGACTTCGTGGATGCGGAGGCGCTGGCGCGGAACACCGACTCCGTCGTCCTCGTGAGGGGGCACACCCGCACGTTGTCGGCGGGGCGGGACCGGACGGGGGCGCGCGTCATCGACGTTACGGGCTTCCCGGAGACGGCGCAGCTCCTGCTCGTCGCCGATGCGCTCATCACGGACTACTCCTCGGTCATGTTCGATTTCAGCGTCACGGGGAAGCCGATGTACTTCCTCGTGCCGGACCTGGAGCACTACCGTGGCGCGCTGCGCGGCTTCTACTTCGACCTCGCAGACCGCGCACCGGGCCCGCTGCTCGGCACCCAGGAGGAGCTCATCGCGGCGCTCGCCGATGAGGCCGTTCCCGCCATCTACACAGAGAAGTACGCCGCGTGGCGGCGGCAGTTCAACGCGCGCGACGACGGCCACGCCGCCGAGCGCGTCGTCGACCGTATCCTCGATCTCGGCTTCCTCGACGCCTAGCCGCCCATTTGTCCCGATATCTCGCCTGCGGGGCGCGGGAGGCGCCAAACCGGGGCAAATGACCGGCGGATGCGAGGGGCGGGGGTCAGGGGAGAGGGGTGTTGCGCGTGCCTAGCCGGGAAGCATCGACCGTGCCGCGTGCGCCGTGCAGCAGACCGCTGAGGAAGCCGAAGCCCCAGGAGATGTGCATCGTCGGGATAACGAGGAGCGTCCACAGCCGTTCCCGGAGGCTCCGCTCCCCGGGGAGGGCGGCGAAGACGAGCACGAGGAGCGCATAGGCCGCGAGCGGAACGTACACGAGCGAGGCGAAAAGGGTTGCGAGGCCGCGGAGCATGCCGGTCAGCTGCAGTACGGCGACGATGACCGCGAGGCCCACCGTGACGACGAGGGCAGGAGGGGCGAAGAAGCGCAGCCCGTTGCGTCGGCCGAAGCGGCGCACGAGTTCACCGCGCCAGGCCCCCGTGGCGCGGAACTGCCGGGCGAGCCGCCACCAGCGGTCCCGTGGCCAGTATGTCACCGCGAGATCGGGATCGAACCATACGCGATGCCCCGCTCTGCGGATGCGGAGGTTGAGCTCCCAGTCCTCTCCTCGGCGGATCGACTCGTCGAAGAGCCCCACCTCATCGAGTACCGCACGGCGCAGCACGCCGAGGTAGGCGGATTCCGCCTCACCCTCGCGGGAGCCGCCGTGATACGCGCCGCCGCCGAGGCCGATGGGGGAGTTGTACGCGCGGGCCGCGGCGCGCTGGAAGGGCGTGCGCCCCTCGGCGCGCATCACACCGCCGACGTTCGCGGCGCCCGTGCGCTCCAGGGTCTCCAGCGCGCGGCGCGCGTAGCCGGGGGACAGCTCGGAGTGCGCGTCCACGCGGATGATCGTCGCATACCGGCTCGCGCGGATCGCGGCGTTGAGGCCGACGGGGATGTGCGCATCGGGGTTGTCGACGAGGCGGATCCGCGGGTCCTCCGCGGCGAGCCGCTCCGCGATCGCCGTGGTCCCATCGGTTGACGGGCCGAGCGCGAGCACGAGCTCCGCGGGGCAGGAGAGGTCCTGCGCGAGCACGGAGCGCACGGCGTGTGCGAGATAGGCGTGTTCGTTGAGGACCGGCATGACGAAGGAGACGCCCGGCGAGGTCGTTGCCATTTCGTTGTCATGCACCCCCCGATCATGTCACGGGGAGCGGGGGAGGGCCTGGGTAGGGTGGAGTGATGGGTGTCGTGTCGGATGCGAAGAAGGCGGGAGAGCTGCTGCGGCGCGCTCTCCGTTCCCGTTCCGCCGTCCAGCGCGTGCGCAAGATGCTCATCGGCCGCCCCCATCTTCCGCGGGATCGGTACTCCGTCGCGGTCTACTTCGCTGACGGCGATGTGAACATCTATCAGATGAGGCAGTGGTATCGCCCGCTCGCGGAACTGGCCGAGACTCATCCTGTCGTCGTGCTGTCCCGCAACGCGACGGGGGCCGAGATCCTTCTCGACGAATCCCCTCTCCCCGTGGCGTTCATCCCCACGGTGCGCGATCTGGAGAGGTTCCTCGCGGCGCAGGACATCCGCGTCGTGCTCTACGTGAACCAGAACACGCGCAATTTCCAGATGTTCCGCTACGGTCGGCGCTGGCACGTGTTCATCAACCACGGTGAGTCCGACAAGATGTACATGACCACGAACCAGTACAAGGCCTACGACTACGCGCTCGTCGCGGGGCAGGCGGCACGGGACCGGCTCTCCCGCACCCTGTGGGACTACGACATCGATCAGCGCACGCTGGAAGTCGGTCGCCCCCAGGCCGACCACTATTCGGGCACGCTGCCCTATGCGCCCGACGACCGCACGGTCGTGCTCTACGCGCCGACGTGGGAGGGCGACCGGCCCAGCGCCCACTATGGTTCGATTGCGACGCACGGGGAACGGCTCGTCGCGGCCGTCCTCGCCAGCGACGCGCATCGACTGATCTACCGGCCGCATCCCCGCAGCGGTGTCGTCGACCCCGCCTACGGAGCCGCACATCGGCGGATCCTCGCGGCGATCGAGGCCGCGAATGCGGCCGACCCCTCCGCCTCCCATGTGCACGACGACGGGGCGGAACTCGGATGGCAGCTCGCCGCCGCCGATGTCGCCATCGTCGATATCTCCGCGATGGTCTACGACCGGCTCGCGGCGGGTAAGCCCCTCCTCGTCACCCGGCCGCTCGACGACCGCGCATCCGTCGACACGAAGGGCTACCTCTCCGACTGCGAATGGCTGCGCGCGGATGATGCGGGCGACATCATCGCCGAGGTCGAACGGGTCCGCGCCGACGAGACGGCCATCGCCAAGCTGCGGATGTGGGTGCAGCACTACTTCGGTGACACGACGCCCGGGGCGGCGACGGCGAAGTTCCATGCGGCTATTGCCCTCCTCCTCGAGCGGTGGGAGCACTGGCATGCCGCCGAGATCGGAGCGACGCCCTCCGACGAGGACGACGACGACGAGGAGAGCAAGGACTCCGACGAGGGCAGCGGCCTCGGCTGAGAGAAGCCCCCACCCCGTGTTGACGGGGCTGTGAGACCCTAGCGGTATGGACTTCCCGCTCACCTCCGCCATCGCCTCCCGCGTCGAGGTCGTCGCGGAGGCGGGATCGACGAACGCCGATCTCCGCGCGCACGCCGCCGATCCCGCCTGGCTTGACCTCTCGGTGCTGCTCACCCGGAATCAGGTCGCGGGACGCGGACGCCTCGATCGCACCTGGACGGCGCCCGACGGCGCAGCGCTCGCCGTCTCGGTGCTGCTGCGCGAGTCGCTGCCCGCTCCCGCGTACCGGGGCTGGATTCCGCTCGCCGCGGGCGTGGCGCTGAGCGCGGCCATCGCGGCGCAGCTCGCGGGGCATGAGGTGGGGCTCAAATGGCCCAATGACGTGCTCGTCGATGGGCACAAGATCAGCGGGATCCTCGCCGAGGCCACGGCGGAGGCCGTGATCGTCGGCGCGGGCATCAACACGGCGATGACGGCTGCGCAGCTGCCCGTACCCACCGCGACCTCCTTCGCCGTCTGCGGCGTCGCGGCGGACGAGGACCGTCTCCTCGCCGACTACCTCGGCAGGCTCCGCGTGCTGCTCGACGCGCTCGTTCGCGAGGGGGAGCCCGCGGCACGGCGCCTGCACGGGGAAGTCACCGCTCGCTGTCTCAGCCTGGGGAGAGGGGTGCGCGTCGTGCTCCCGGACGACTCGGTCCTGGAAGGGATCGCCACACGACTGGATGCGGACGGGCGCCTCGTCGTGGTGACCGGCGGTGCGGAGCACATCGTCGCTGCGGGCGATGTCGTCCACGCCCGGCTCTCCTGAGCCGCGCGGGAACACGCCCACCGTCGACCACCGCTTTTTCGCACCGCCCGGGCACAATGGAGGGGTGACTGAGCCCTTGGCCCTCGGCGGAAGGCCCGTGATGCCCCCGCCCGGCGCACTGGATGAGGAACTCCTCATCGCGCGCTTCCGCGGCCATGCCCGTCGGCTGATCTGGTCGGCTCTGCTGCTCGTCGCGGTCGCGGGAGCGACGGGATTCTTCTACGACAACCTCCCCGACGGCCTCGAGAACTGGATGCTCCTCGCCGCGGCGGGTGTCCTCATCCTCTTCTGCGTCGTCGTTCCCTACCTCGTCTGGCTCTCGCGGCGGTACACGATCACCTCGCGGCGCGTCATCGTCCGGCACGGCATCGGCGCGCGTCGACGCCGTGAGCTCTCGCATATGCGCGGCTACACGATCGACATGCGCCGCGGCCTCATCCAGCGGATGTGGGGAGCGGGAACGATCAGCCTCTCCAACGGCATCGATGCGCCCGTACGCCTCGTGAACATCCCCAGTGTGCGGCTGGTCCACGAGACGCTCGCGGATCAGATCGAGGTCAGTCAGATCCTCGCGCACCGCGATTCACACGCGCAGCCCGTCGTCATCTGAGCACCTCCCGCATGCGGGAGAATGGATCAGAGAAACGGAGGCCGAAATGGCGATACGCGTGGGCGTGATCGGTGGAGGACAGCTGGCACGGATGATGATCGCTCCGGCGGTCGAGCTGGGCATCGAACTCCGCGTGCTCGCGGAGGAAGAGGGTATGGCGGCGCGACTGGCCGCGACGGGCATCGGCGACTATCGCGATCGGGAGACCGTAGTCGCCTTCGCGCGCGATGTCGACGTCGTCACCTTCGATCATGAGCACGTGCCGCAGGACGTGCTGCGCGCTCTTGTCGAGGAGGGCATCGCCGTGCACCCCGGCCCCGATGCGCTCCGCTTCGCGCAGGACAAGCTCGCGATGCGCGCCCGGCTCGCCGAGCTCGGCGTGCCGCAGCCGGACTGGGCCGCGGTTGCCGATGACGCCGCGGTGCAGGCCTTCCTCGACGATCACGGCGGGCGCGCGGTCGTGAAGACGCCGCGCGGCGGCTACGACGGCAAGGGCGTGCGCGTCGTCTCCTCCGCCGCGGAGGCCTCCGACTGGATCGCTCGCCTCAGCGGCACGCCGGGGGATGAGGCCCTGCTCATAGAAGAGCTCGTGCCCTTCACCCGGGAGCTCGCGCAGCAGGTCGCGCGGCGGCCGAGCGGCGACATCGTCGCGTATCCCGTGGTGGAGACGGTGCAGCGCGACGGCGTATGCGCCGAGGTCATCGCCCCCGCGCCGTCGGCGACCCCGCGGCTCGTCCAGGTCGCCGAGGACATCGGGTGCGGCATCGCCGAGGGACTGGGCGTCACGGGCATGCTCGCCGTGGAGCTCTTCGAGACGGACGACGAACGCATCCTCGTCAACGAGCTCGCGATGCGCCCGCACAACAGCGGTCACTGGAGCCAGGACGGCGCGGTGACCTCGCAGTTCGAGCAGCATCTGCGCGCTGTCGTCGATCTTCCGCTCGGCCTGCCGACGCCGAAGGGACCGTGGACCGTCATGGTCAACATCCTCGGGGGGCCCGCCGACGGCGATATGGATGCGCGTTTCGCCGCCGCCATGCACGAGCACCCCGATGCGAAGATCCATACGTATGGCAAGGCGCCCCGGCCGGGTCGCAAGGTCGGGCATGTGAACGTCGCGGGGGAGGAGCTCGACGAGGTCGTCTACGCCGCGCGCGCGGCCGCGGCGCATTTCGGCTGAGCGCGCGCCGTTCAGCCGAAGCACGGGCACCAGAACATACCCTGGGTGAGTGACTGAGCCGCTGCACTCCTCGTCCGTCCCCGTGGTGGGTGTCGTGATGGGATCCGATTCCGATTGGCGCGTCCTCAGCGGCGCCTCCCAGGCGCTCACGGACTTCGGCATCCCGCATGAGGTCGAGGTCGTCTCTGCCCACCGGACGCCGGACAAACTTTTGGCCTATGCGCGCGAGGCGCGCGGGCGCGGCATCCGGGTCATCATCGCGGGAGCGGGAGGCGCGGCGCACCTCCCCGGCATGCTCGCCTCGATGACCCCGCTGCCCGTCATCGGCGTTCCCGTCCCGCTCGCCTACCTGGACGGCATGGACTCCCTGCTTTCCATCGTGCAGATGCCCGCGGGCATCCCCGTGGCGACCGTCTCCATCGGCGGGGCGAAGAACGCCGGCCTGCTGGCCGCCCGCATCCTCGGTGCCGCCGATGCGGAGATCGCCGACCGCCTGGAGGTGTATGCGGGTGAGCTCGCGGCGCAAGTCGCGGAGAAGAACGATCGGCTGAAAGGCTCTCTGTGACCCTTGCGCCGCCTCGGTCATCGCCCGCGCCCCGTGCGCGTGCGACGATCGAGCTGCTCCCCCTGCGGAACCCGGATCTCGGCGACGGCGCCGTCATGGGCCGACGCGGCTGGTGGCTTGTGGTGCTCAACCTCCTCCTGCCCGGTTCTGCGCAGGTGCTCGCGGGGAACAGGAAACTCGGGCGCTTCGGTCTGCGTGCGACCTTCTTCAGCTGGGCCCTCATCGCCCTCACGATTCTCGCGGGGCTGCTGTGGCGGTCGTTCCTCATCACGGTGGCGACGAACTGGTTCGTGCTCACCGCCGTGCAGATCCTTCTGCTCGGCTACATCGCGCTGTGGATCGTGCTCACCTTCGATACGCTCCGCCTCGTCCGCCTCATCCGGATGCCTACGCTGTCGCGCTTCCTTGTGCCCCTCGTGGCGCTCATCCTGCTCGGTCTCGTGGGCGGGGGAGCGGCCTACGCATCCACGGTCGCCGCCTCCAGCCGAGGTGCGCTGTCCACCATCTTCGGCGCGAGCGGGCCGAGTGTGGAGCCCAGCGACGGGTACTACAACATCCTCCTCCTCGGCGCCGACAGCGGCGACGGTCGCGATTCCCTGCGCTTCGACAGCATCTCGGTCGTCTCCGTGAACGCCGAGACGGGGGCCATGACGATCACGGGCATCCCCAGGGAACTGCCCAACCCCCCGTTCAGCGAGGGCAGTCCCATGCTCGAGCTCTACCCGGACGGCGTGTTCGAGGGGCATGCGGACGCGACGTGCGGCTGGAACGCGTGGATGAACCATATCCGCAACGCCGCGGAGGTCTGCCGCAGCGACCAGGGCGTGAGCCTCTACCCCGATGCCGCTGCGAACGGCTCCTCGCCGGGGATCGAGGCGACCAAGGACGCCGCGGAGGGCGTGCTGGGCATTGAGATCCCCTATTACGTCTTCATCGACATGAACGGCTTCGCGGCGCTCATCGATGCGCTGGGCGGTGTGGACATCACCGTCACCGAGCGTCTGCCGGAGGGCGGCGGCCCCGCGTACGAGGGGCAGGCCGCCGAGGACTGGGCGACGGGGTGGATCGAGGTGGGTGAGCAGCACATGGATGGCGACACCGCGCAGTGGTACGCCCGCTCCCGCTACACGACGAGCGACTGGGATCGTATGGAACGTCAACGCGAGCTGCAGACGGCGATCCTGCAGCAGTTCACGCCGCAGAACGTCCTCAGCCGCTTCAACGAGATCGCCGCGGCCGGCACGAACATCCTGGAGACGGATCTGCCGCAGGACAAGCTGCCCGAGTTCTTCGACCTCATCCTTAAGGCCCAGGGGCAGGACGTGCAGACTATCGAGCTCACGCCGGACAACGGCGTCGACGAGGATAACCCGGACTACGACACGATCCACCAGATGATCCAGGACGCCCTGCACCCGCCGTCCCCCAGTCCGGAGCCCTGACCGGTTTCGCGGGCTCCGGGCGGGGCATCAGGTTCGCGGGGCGGGGAGTGAATACCCTGGTCTCATGGGTGTCTCCTTACGCGTCGTACTCGATCAGGCGGTGCACGTCGTCGATCGCGACCAGGCGGATGCCGCACGCTCCCTCATGCGCGGGCTGGGGCTGACGGCGCCGACCGGCTGCACGGTCGAAGCGCTCGTCCCCGCGGGGGCCGAGACCACGGTCGCCGGTGCGGACACCGTGCAAGTGCTCCCGCTGGGGCGCCGTGAACTCGTCGCGTCCTGGCAGATCGGCATCGTGCCGGGCGTGGGCGGTGGCCTCATCCATGCCCCCAGCCTGCTCGCGCCACTCGTGCGCCACGACCGCGCGAACGACGGTGACCAGATTTCGGTGACCGTGTGGGATCTGTCGCCCTGGGAGGCCCCGGAAACCCTTCCCAAGACCACGGTGGTGTGGAAGAGGGCGATGCTCCGCCGCGCCGTCAAGCATGCCGATGCCGTCATCGTTCCCAGTCATGATCTCGCTGATCGGCTGTCCCGCCACGCCAGGCTCGGTGATCGCATCCGGGTCATCGAGGGCGCTGTGCCGGAGTCCTTCTCCGTCCCCATCGATGCCGCGCATCGCCGGAAGCGCCTCGCCGCGCCCGGCCGCTACCTCGTGCTGCACGGCACGGATAAGGATGCGTCCCCCGGCTTTCGTGCGGCGGTCGCCGCGGATATCGATGTCGTCGTGATCGATGTGCCCGAGGGCGCCGAGGCCCGTGTCGTCGATGCCGCCTCCGCCGCGGGCTTGCCCTCCTCTGGCGTCCGTGTGCTCGGGGCCGTCGCGTCCGAGGACCGGGCGGCGCTGCTCGCCGAGGCCGCCGCGTTCGTCTCCACGAGTGCGTTGCCGTCCTGGCCGTGGTGGGCGATGGAGGCGATGGCGCTGGGCGTGCCTCTTGTGGCGGTCGGCAGCGGCGTGCACCGTGACATCGTCGCCGAGGGGGGCGTGCTCGTCGACGCCGACGGCTTCTCGGAGGCGGTCGTTGATGCCGTCGGCGCGGGGGGTGCGCGTCTGCGCATCCTTGCGGGAGACCGCGCGCGAGCGTTCTCCTGGGCGAGTGCCGCCGAGCGGGTCTGGGCCCTGCACGCGGACCTCTGAGTGAGGCGCGCGGTGGACCGCGCACCGCGGGGCGCTCTCAGGAGCGCATGAGGGCGACGGCCTCTTTGCTGTTGCCGTCGAAGGCGACCTTGCCGTCGCGGAGGAGGATCCCGCGCTCGCAGAGGTCGGAGACCATGTCGAGGTCATGACTCACAATGACAAGGGTCTTCCCCTGCGCGTGCAGCTCGCGGATGCGGGCGAGGCACTTCTGCTGGAAGGGCTCGTCGCCCACGGAGAGGATCTCGTCGATGAGGAGCACGTCGACCTCGGTGTGGATGGCGACGGAGAAGGCGAGGCGGAGGAACATCCCCGAGGAGTAATGCTTGACCTCGGTGTCGATGAACTTCTCGATCTCGCTGAACGCGACGATGTCGTCGTAGCGCTCCTCGGTCTCCTTCTTGCTCATGCCGAGGATCGCGGCGTTGAGGAAGATGTTCTCGCGCCCGGAGAGATCGGGGTGGAAGCCCGCCCCCACCTCGATGAGCCCTGCGACGCGGCCGCGCGTGAGCACGGTGCCCGTGTCGGGGCGGAGGACGCCGGAGATCATCTTCAGCATCGTGGACTTGCCGGAGCCGTTGTAGCCGAGGAGGGCGACGGACTCGCCCTCGCCGACGGTGAAGCTCACGCCGTCGAGCGCCTGGAATTGACTGGTGAGCTGTTTGCGGCGCACCGCGGCGACGAAGGTCTCCTTGATGGAGTGCGTGTGCCGGAGGCGGAAGGCCTTGCGCACGTCGTCGACGACGATGCGCGGAGTGTCAGAGGTCCTGGGCAAAACGCCCCTCCAAACGTCGGAAGACGAGTTCGCCGATGAAGAGGATGACGATGGAGACGACGAGGGCGATGAGCGCGTGGACCCACAGTGTCGGGATGGGGGCAACGGCGGCTCCCGCTGCGGCCGAGGACGGATCCATGACCGTGGGACCGAGGGGGAACCACAGGCCGTAGTGGAACAGCTCCACTGCTCCCGTGATGGGGTTGAGCATGTAGAGCTGGAAGAGCCAATCCGGCACCTTGTTGGCCACCATCTGCCACTGGTACATGACGGGGGAGGCCCAGACGGAGATCATCGTGATGATCTCGACGAAGCTCTGCGCATCGCGGAAGGTGACGTTGATGGCTCCGAAAAGCATCCCTAGGCCCGTGGCGAGGAGAGCGATGATGACGAGGCCGAGGAGGAGGGCCGCGATAAGGCCGATGCTCGGCACCCAGCCGAAGAACAGCGCGATGGCGATGATGACGATGATCTGCGGGACCGTGTTCACCGCGGCGACGAGCGTACTCGCGAGGGGGAACATCTGCCGGGGAAAGTAGATCTTCTTGATGAGTGCCGCATTGTCGAGGAGCGAGCGGGTGCCGTTCGAGAACGCCTCGTTGAAGAAGGTGACCGCTGTGATCCCCGAGAGCAGGTAGAGCGGGTAGTAGTCGATGCTCCTGTTGAGGTTCAGGAAGACGCCGAGTGCGAAGAAGAAGACGAGGAACTGGATGAGCGGCTTGACGTACGACCACAGCCAGCCGAGCACGGACCCGCGATAGCGGATGCCGACCTCTTTCTTGACGATGAGGCTGAGGAGGTACTTGTGCCGGAACACGCCGAAGAGGCCGTGGCTTTGCCCGGGGGGCGTGAGCTTGTCTACGGCAGGAGGCGCTGCGGTCAACCTGGTACTCCGTCTCGTCCGAAGCGCCGATCGGGTCCGCGGTGCTTTCCCATCATAGATTGTTCACGGGAAGGCTTCGCGTAGCGACGGGGCGTGCCGGGGAGGACACCGATGTGAGCGGTGCTCACCCGGAGCGATCTCGCCGCGTCAAGACACCCCGGGGCCGGCGGTGTAGTCGCTTGTGGAGCCGCCGATGCTCTCGATCCGGGGAACCGATCCGTTCCCGAGCCGGAGCAGTGCCTCGTAAGTCTGCACATGGTTGAGCTTGCCGTCGCTCATGTAATAGACATCGGGGCCGTTGTTGAACCGCACGATCGATTTATCGGCGAGAACGGGGGTGCCGAAGGTGAAGGATCCTCGCTCGGACGCGGAACGGGTCTGGATCGTCGGAGAACTCCCTCCGATGGCGACCGCGGTGTTCCATGTGACGACGTAGCGGAGTACCCCGGAACGCATCTGATAGACGGCGGTATCACCGGAGAAGCTCAGCAGCACACCCTCCGCGGCGAGGAGCGGAGCTCCGATGCCGTAGGAACGGGCGCTGTCCGCTGACCAGCTCACGAGGGCGAATCGCGCCGAGCCGTTGTTGAGCGCCACAAGGTCTTCGTAGTGCTGGATGAGGCGGATCGAGGTCGACCCATCGAAGGCATAGATGTTGGAGTTCCCCTGCGTGGCGACGAACAGCGGCGCGGCGAGCGTTCCGCTCGATGCGGGGAAGGCGGCGCAGTCCCCGGCGGCGAGGCGTGTCGCGCGCAGGGTAACGGTGCCGGTCACCGTGCGGAATCCGTTGCCGTCGACGACGCGTAGCTCCGAGCCGCACCGCACGGTCGGCAGTAGCGTGTCCTTGGCGATCGACGCGGAGGGGAGGGCACTCGCATCGACTACGTCGACGGTGCCCTTCGCTCCATAGTGCTGCGCGAGTTCGATGGAGGGGACGTGGATGAGCGTGGACGTCGCCGTCGTCAGATAGACCTCGCCGCGATTCGCAGCACGGACAAGGCGCCCCGCGCCCAGATAGGGGGTTCCGAGGCTATAGGCGTTGAAGGTCGTCTGAGCGATCGTCGCGGAGTAGGGGGACGTGCTCCCCGTCACGCTCGCGAGCGCCGTGGGATCGACGACATAGCGTTTCTGCGTTCCGGAGATCCAGTAGACCTCCGGTTTTCCGAGGAGACGAACGGTGGAATTGACCTCCGCGCCCGTGCTGAACGCATCGATGACGGCCGCGGGCATGTCCGTGGCGTTCTGCGCGATGTAGCCGAGTGCCGTGACCAGATCCACGGTCGGGAAGCGATGCTTCGTGCCGTCCTTCTCCAGTAGATAGATCGTGCCGTTTCGGGGATCGCGTACGGAGCGCGTCACCGTTCCGCCATCGCGGAGGGCGTTCACCGTGGCGGGGGAGACGATCTGGAACGCCCCGAACTTCGCGGTGAGGACGTCGAGATCGTCGACGGTGCTCACGTGGTAGCGCACGCCGTTCGCGGCGAGGTAGATGGCGGCGCCGTCGGTGGCGCGGATGAGGCTTGTTACGTTGATCGAGGTCGTGGTCGACTGCGTTGATCCGAACCACTGCGTGAAGAAGCTGTAGAAGTTCCTGTTGCCGTAGGCCGAGCAGCTGTCTCCCGTGCCGAAGCCCGCCTTGAGTGCCGCGGCGTTCGGCTGATAGGGCGTGTAGTAGTAGAGGGCCGCGGTGGCCTTGTTCTGGATGTACACCGCGCTGCTGCCGCACGCGGCGTTCGGGCTGTAGCGGATGTTCCAGGTCTTGCCGGGGGCGTAGTAGGTGAAGTACTTGCCCTCGGTGTAGATCTTCATCTGGCGGGCGGCGCCGTAGAGCTGGTTGAAGAGCCCGGCGTAGGCAGGATCGCACGCGGCGGTGTCGGGGCAGGCCATGCCGAAGGCCTTCGTGTAGCGCCAGTCGCTCGGCCAGGTGTGCGTGACGAGGCTCTGCTCCTTCTCCAGCATGACGAGGAGCACCTGCGGATTGATGCCGCAGGACTGGGCCACCTTGGCGATCATCGTCGCCGCGGACTCATTACTGCTGCCGGCGTACCCGTTGCAATACGCATCGGCCGTGCGGTTGGGGGTTTTCTGGCGATAGTCCTTGAGGCAGGTGTAGCCGCTCTGGCACGTGGAGACCTTGCTGCGGAGGAAGGAATCGATCTGCGCTGCCGTCATCGTCGAGCTGTTGAAGAAGACGGCGTCGGACATGATGTTCCCGGCCTGGAAGCCGTCCGTGACGAGGGCCTTGGCGATCGCTGTCGATGCCGTGCGCCCCGCGGAGACCTCCGTCGCCGAGGCCGTGGTCGATGGGACGAACACGAGCAGTGCGGCAGCGAGGAGCGCGCCGATGGCACTCGCGACGACCCTGCGCAGGCGGGACGGTGAGGTGAGGGGCACTTGGCTATTGTGGCGTAAAGTGCCTGACGATGCCACTGTTGCCTATGTGGCAGGTGTGATTTCTGATATGTGCAGCACCGATAGCACGCGGCGTCCTCCCGGGTTCGTCGTCCCCATGTGACACGATATGAGGGTGAAAGGCATCATTCTCGCGGGGGGATCCGGCACCAGGCTGCATCCGATCACCCTCGGCGTCTCCAAGCAGCTCATCCCGGTCTTCGACAAGCCGATGGTCTACTACCCGCTGTCGACTCTCATCCTCGCGGGCATCCGGGACATCCTCGTCATCACGACGCCGCACGACGCGTCGCACTTCGAGCGTCTTCTCGGCGACGGCTCGCAGTTCGGCATCAACCTGACGTTCGCGCAGCAGCCCTCGCCGGATGGCCTCGCACAGGCGTTCACGATCGGCGCCGACTTCATCGGCGGCGATGAGGTCGCGCTCGTCCTCGGCGACAATCTTCTCTACGGCCCCGGTCTCGGCAGTCGGCTGCAGCGCTTCCACGGCATCGACGGGGGAGCGGTCTTCGCCTACTGGGTCGCCGAACCGCAGGCCTACGGTGTCGTCGAGTTCGATGCGGAGGGGCACGCGATCTCCCTGGAGGAGAAGCCTGCCCAGCCGAAGAGCAACTTTGCCGTTCCCGGTCTCTACTTCTACGACAACGACGTCGTCGAGATCGCCCGGAACCTGAAGCCCTCCGCCCGCGGCGAGTACGAGATCACCGATGTCAACCGTGCCTACCTCGAACGTGGCAAGCTCCAGGTCGAGGTTCTTCCTCGCGGCACAGCCTGGCTCGACACGGGCACCTTCGACCAGATGACGGACGCTGCCGACTACGTGCGCGTCCGGACTCGCGGCCGTTTCGTGTCCGACGGGACCCTGCTCTCCGTTGGTGGCAAGCTGCCCTTCAACACCAACGGCGGCGTCCTCTGCAACAACCACCCCACCACCCGCGGCGGCATCACCAAGGTGATCGAAGCCGTCCGCCAACGGCGCGTCGAGGCGTGCCCTAAGGTGCATTTCCCCAACTGCGACCTGGCCGTCGCCCACTGCAACGGCGGCTCGCTCGGCAT
>JAATFJ010000118.1 GCA_015655255.1 Actinomycetales bacterium
TGGGGGTGGTCATGCGTTCTCCTTGATGGTTTCGCGTGCCGCCTCGACGACGGCCTCGGCGGTGATGCCGAATTTCTGGAACAGGGTCTTGTAGTCGGCGGAGGCGCCAAAGTGATCGATGCCGATGGAGCGGCCACGGTCGCCCACGATGCCGCGCCACGTGAGCACGGAGCCGGCCTCGACGGACACGCGGGCGGTGACGGCCTTCGGGAGCACGGACTCGCGGTAGGCCTCGTCCTGCTCGGCGAACCACTCGAGCGAGGGCGCGGAGACGACGCGGGCGCCAATGCCCTCGGCGGCGAGCGATTCGCGCGCCGCGACGGCGAGCTGCACCTCGGAGCCCGTGCCGATGAGGATCACATCGGTCGTGTCGGTGGGCGACTCGGCGAGGACGTAGGCGCCCCGGGCCGTGTTGCTCGCCGCGGCGAAGACCTCGCCGGAGGCTGCGCCATCGCCGCGCGGGACGTTGGGCACGTTCTGCCGGGTGAGTGCGATGCCCGTGGGCCCGCCGTGACGACGAAGGATCTCCAACCACGCGGCGGAGGTCTCGTTGCCGTCCGCGGGGCGCACGAGCGTGAAATTCGGGATCGCGCGCAGTGTCGCGAGCTGCTCGATGGGCTGGTGGGTCGGACCGTCCTCGCCGAGGGCGATCGAGTCGTGCGTCCACACGAAGATGCTGGGCACGTTCATGAGCGCCGCGAGACGGACGGCGGGACGCATGTAGTCGCTGAAGATGAGGAAGGTCCCGCCGAAGGCGCGCGTGGGACCGTGCAGCGCGATGCCGTTGAGGATCGAGCCCATGGCGTGCTCGCGGATGCCGAAGTGCAGCACCCGCCCGTAGGGGCTGCCGGACCAGTCGTGCGTCGACCACGCGGCGGGGATGAAGGACGCCGCGGGAGAGATCGTCGTGTTGTTGGACCCGGCGAGGTCGGCCGAGCCGCCCCACAGCTCGGGGAGCACGGGGGCGAGGGCGTTGATGACCTTCCCCGACGCGGCGCGCGTGGACACATCCGTTCCCCCCTCGAAGACGGGGAGGGAGGCCTCGATGTCCTCGGGGAGGGCGTGCGCCTCGAGGCGGTCGAGCAGTTCCTTGCGCGCGGGGTTCGCCGCGGCCCAGGCGTCGAAGTCGGCCTGCCAGGCAGCACGCGTCTCGGCGGAGCGGGCGCCCAGCTCGCGGGTGTGGGAGATGACGGCGTCCTCGACGACGAAGCTCTTCTCGGGGTCGAAGCCGAGGACCTTCTTCGTCGCGGCGACCTCGTCGGCCCCGAGCGCGTTGCCGTGCACGGACTCCGTGCCCTTCTTGTTCGGCGCGGGGTAGCCGATGATCGTCGTGAGGACGATGAGAGTGGGCTTCCCGGTCTCCGCCTTCCCCTCCTCAATCGCGTCGAAGAGCTCCTGGGCGTCCTCGATGTACTCGCCCGTGCGGGTCCAGTCGACGCGGAGGACCTGCCAGCCGTAGGCCTCGTAGCGGGCGGCGACGTCCTCGGTGAAGGAGACGTTGGTGTCGCCCTCGATCGAGATCCGGTTGGAATCGTAGATGGCGATGAGGTTGCCGAGCTGCTGGTGGCCCGCGAGCGAGGACGCCTCGCTCGTCACGCCCTCCTGCAGATCGCCGTCGCCCGCGATGACGTACACGAAGTGGTCGAAGGGGCTTGTGCCCGCGGGGGCCGCGGGGTCGAACAGGCCGCGCTCGTAGCGGGAGGCGTAGGCGAAGCCGACAGCGGAGGCGAGACCCTGGCCGAGGGGGCCGGTGGTGATCTCCATGCCCTTCGTGTGCCCGTACTCCGGGTGTCCGGGGGTGAGCGATCCCCATGTGCGCAACGCTTCGAGGTCGCTCAGCTCGAGGCCGAAGCCACCGAGGTACAGCTGGATGTACTGGGTGAGCGAGGAGTGGCCCACCGAGAGGATGAAGCGGTCGCGCCCCAGCCAATCGGTGTCGGCGGGGTCGTGCCGCAGCACGCGCTGATAGAGGAGGTAGGCGACGGGCGCAAGGCTCATCGCGGTTCCGGGGTGACCGTTGCCGACCTTCTGGACGGCATC
Organism: Actinomycetales bacterium; assembly: GCA_015655255.1. The sequence continues at coordinate 2,041 of JAATFJ010000118.1, forward strand.
CGCCGCCAGGATTCTGGCGGTGTCCACCGCGCGTCGATCGATCTCATCCCAGTGCAGTTCCGACACGGTCATGCCCTTTCAGACAGTTTGGATCGCGCCCGTATTCCCCGGCACATCCACATCGTCCGAAACGCGTGGGCACAAGCGCGAGGGCGCATGAATAATTTTCAGCATAGCGGGGTGGGTGAGGCAGGGTCGCAGCGAGTTTCCGTGCGTGTCTGGGCGGTGCGGTGGCCTAGACTGGCTGGGTCTATCCACCGTGCCTGAGGAGGGGATCGCCATCACGATGATGTCGCAGCGGACCGAGGCGAAGCCGACGCTCGGACGCACGATCAAGGCCTATGTGGCGCTGACGAAACCCCGTGTCCTCGAGCTCCTGCTCGTATCCACGGTCCCCGTGATGTTCCTCGCGGCAGGAGGCGTTCCGGATATCTGGCTCGTCATCGCGACGGTCATCGGGGGATCGGCGAGCGCCGGTTCCGCAGCGGCCTTCAACATGTACATCGACCGCGATATCGACGCGCATATGCACAGGACGGAGAATCGTCCCCTCGTGACGGGGGAGATCACGCCGCGGGGTGCGCTCATCTTCTCCTGGGCCCTCGCGATCTTCTCCACGATCTGGCTGTGGGCGACGACGAACTGGCTGTCCGCCGTGCTCTCCGCGAGCGCCATCTTCTTCTACGTCGTCATCTACACGATCATCCTCAAGCGCCGCACGGAGCAGAACATCGTGTGGGGCGGCATCGCGGGTTGCTTCCCCGTCCTCATCGGCTGGTCGTCGGTGACGGGATCGCTGGACTGGCCCGCTTTCATCCTCTTCGCGCTCGTCTTCCTCTGGACGCCGCCGCACTACTGGCCGCTGTCGATGAAGTACAAGGACGATTACGAGGACGTCGACGTTCCTATGCTCGGCGTCACGCGCGGTGCCTCCCAGGTCGGCCTCCAGGTCATCCTCTACGCGTGGGCCACCGTCGCATGCTCGCTGCTGCTCATCCCCGTCGCGGGCATGGGGCTCGTGTACACCGTCTCCGCCCTCGTCTTCGGTGGCTGGTTCATCTACGAGTCGCACCGGCTGTACAACCAGGCAGTGCGGGGCACGGAACCCCGCCCGATGCGGGTGTTCCATGCCTCGATCACCTATCTCACGTTGATATTCGTTGCCGTCGCGATCGATCCGCTGCTGCCGTTCTGATCCTCGGTGGCGGCGTCTTCCGCAGTCGTGCGCACCTCTGAGAGCTCCGGCTCCTCGACGGCCGCCACGGGCTCGTCGATCTCCTCGTCGAGTTCCTTCTCGACTTCCTGGTCGACGGGCGTGATTTCGGCAGCCGGTGTGGCGTGCACCGCGGGCGCGCTGCCCACGAACGTCTTCGCGGCGGCGATGCCGAGCGCGAGGAGCAGTCCGATGATCCCCGCACCCACGAGCGCGGCGCCGACAACGGCCCAGGACTGGCCCACATAGACCTCGACGCCTGTGGCCGTGCCGTCGAGGAGCGTCGCCGTCATGGTGGTGAGCTGGTCGGTGATGAGCCAGGCGCCGAAGCCTCCCGAGCCGAGCGACAGCACGATGAGGATCCAGTAGGGGATGCTGCGTATGAGCGATTTCTTCATGCACGCAACGGTTCCCGATGAACTGATGCGTTCCTTATGCGGGCTGTGTGCGGAGCCTGTGCTCAGCCTTTTTCGGCGGCCGTCCGCTCAGCGTTCTCAGCGATCTGCCGCTCGGTGTTCTCCGAGGTCGGCTGCTTGAGCCGCAGCACGACGACCGTATACACGGCGGAGGTGAGCGCGGCGAGCACCATATGGATCCCCACGAGAAGCGCGGGTAGCCCATCGCGCGCCTGCCAGATACCCACGGCCTCCTGCACGACGATCGCGACGATGAGGACGAGGAGCCAGTTCCGCGGGGGAAGCCGCCGCACGACGGCGAAGGCGACGAGCACAGCGACGAGCGCGGCGAGGACATAGCCCGGCACGGAGTGCACATGCGCGAGGACCGAAGCATCGAAGCCCGTCCTCTTGACATTCTCATCGCCCGAGTGCGGCCCCGCACCCGTCGTGAGGATACCGAAGACGACTGTCACGGCGAGCGCCAGCCCCGTCGTGTGCGAGACGATCATGAACCATTTCGGCACGGCGAGAGCACGCGGGCCGGGCGCGGTGTTCATGCGTACGAGGTACGTCGTCGTGACGCAGACGAGGACGAGCGAAGAAACATAGTGGAAGCCGACGATGAGCGGATTGAGGCCCGTGAGCACCGTGATCCACCGACGAAGGCCTGCGCGACGATGCCGATGAACACGATCCAGGCGAGGGCGACGAGATCGCGGCGGGCCGTCACGGTGCGCAACGTGGACACAGCGGCGAGGATGCAGCAGAGGAGCGCGATGAACAGGGCGACAGAGAACGCCCAGTCCGCGGCGGGCGTCAGCCGTGTGAGGGCATATCCGATCCCGCCGAGAACTATGGCCGTGGCGGCGAAGCGCAGCGTGCGGAGGAATTCCGCGCGGGCGGCGACGAGGCTCAGCGTGAAGGTGAGGACGAGGAGCGCGAGGATCCCGACGAGCCCCGTGAGGGTGCGGTTCCCGAACTCGATGAGGCCGTGGATGCCCTGCTCGGGGAGGGGGACGAGAGATTCCGGCGTGCACAGTGGCCATTCCGAGCAGCCGAGTCCGGAGCCGGTGAGGCGCACGGCCCCGCCCGTGGCGATGATGAGCACTTCGGCCAGGAAGGAGAGCCAGGCCGCGATGCGGACACGCCCGTCGACCGCGCTCGGCAGCCAATTCCAGATGCGCCGCCAGAAGCCCGCCCTCGTCGCGGAGGCGAGGGGCGTCGAGGTCTTAGTCATATCTCCTCCGGTTCGCGTCCCGCGCCGCGAAACGGGCCGGGTGCCGGGGGGAACCTGTAGAATCGTCCGTATCGTGATGCGCGCGGGGCGCATGGCGTATCACGACAAGTTTAGGCGCGAAGATTCGCGTGCGAAGACGCCCACCGTCGACATCGGTCCCCTTTCTCCTGCGAGCGGGTGGATGGCGTGTCGGAGCGGAGGGCGCCGCGGGGCACAGCAAGGAGAGTGTGATGACCGATGTGCTGATCGATCGCCCAGAGCTCGAAGGCCTGGGACAATACGAGTTTGGCTGGCACGACAGCGATGCTGCCGGAGCAGCCGCGAAACGGGGCCTTTCCGAGGCCGTCGTGCGGGACATCTCCGCACTCAAGGGCGAACCGGAGTGGATGCTGAAGAACCGGCTCAAAGGGTTGAAGCTCTTCGAGCGCAAACCGCTGCCGGTGTGGGGAGCCGATCTCAGCGAGATCGACTTCGACAACATCAAGTACTTCGTTCGCTCCACGGAGAAGCAGGCGCAGACGTGGGAGGATCTCCCCGCCGACATCCGCGAGACCTACGAGAAGCTCAGCATCCCGGAGGCGGAGCGCCAGCGCCTCGTCGCCGGCGTTGCGGCGCAGTACGAGTCCGAGGTCGTCTACCACCAGATCCGAGAGGACCTGGAGGCGCAGGGAGTCATCTTCCTCGACACCGACACGGCGCTGCGCGAGCACCCGGAATTCTTCGAGGAGTACTTCGGCACGGTCATCCCCGCCGGCGACAACAAGTTCGCAGCTCTCAACACGGCCGTATGGTCCGGCGGCTCCTTCGTGTACGTCCCCAAGGGTGTCCACGTGGAGATCCCGCTGCAGGCCTATTTCCGCATCAACACGGAGAA
>JAATFJ010000335.1 GCA_015655255.1 Actinomycetales bacterium
AGTTCCCGACCGTCTCGATGGGCCTCGGCCCGATCAACGCCATCTACCAGGCGATGACGAACAAATACCTCGCCAACCGCGGCATCAAGGACGTCGCCGACTCGCACGTCTGGGCCTTCCTCGGCGACGGCGAAATGGATGAGGTCGAATCGCGCGGTCAGCTCCAGGTCGCGGCGAACGAGGGCCTCGACAACCTCACCTTCGTCGTCAACTGCAATCTGCAGCGCCTCGATGGGCCGGTCCGCGGAAACGGCAAGATCATCCAGGAACTCGAATCCTTCTTCCGCGGTGCCGGCTGGAACGTCATCAAGGTCATCTGGGGGCGCGAATGGGACGACCTGCTCGCCCGCGACACTGACGGTGCCCTGCTCAACCTCATGAACGTCACTCCGGACGGCGACTTCCAGACCTACAAGGCCGAGAACGGCGCGTACGTCCGCGAGAACTTCTTCGGCCGCGATGAGCGTGCCCTCGCCCTCGTCAAGGACTACACCGATGAGCAGGTTTGGCAGCTCCGTCGTGGCGGTCACGACTACCGCAAGGTATACGCGGCCTACAAGGCAGCGACCGAGCACAAGGGTCAGCCGACCGTCATCCTCGCCCACACCATCAAAGGCTACGGGCTCGGCCCGCACTTCGAGGGCCGCAACGCGACCCACCAGATGAAGAAGATGACGCTGGACGACCTCAAGCTCTTCCGCGACACGATGCAGATCCCCCTCACGGATGCGCACCTCGAAGCTGATCCCTACCGTCCGCCGTACTACCACCCCGGAGAACAGGACGAGACGATCCAGTACATGCTGGAGCGCCGTCGCAGTCTGGGCGGATTCCTCCCCGAGCGGCGCAGCAACCCTGTCTCGATCCCCCTCCCCGGCGAGAAGGACTACGCCCTGCTGAAGAAGGGATCCGGGAATCAGGAGGTCGCCACGACGATGGCATTCGTCCGCCTCGTCAAGGATCTCCTGCGCGTCAAGGGCTTCGGAGAGCGCATCGTCCCGATCATCCCCGACGAGGCCCGCACCTTCGGGATGGACTCCTACTTCCCCACCGCGAAGATCTACAACCCGCACGGGCAGAACTACATCTCGGTGGATCGCGAGTTGCTTCTCTCTTATAAGGAGAGCCCGCAGGGCCAGATCGTGCACGTCGGCATCAACGAGGCCGGTGCGGCCGCCGCGTTCACCGCCACGGGCACGAGCTACGCCACCCACGGCCAGCCGCTCATCCCCATCTACATCTTCTACTCGATGTTCGGCTACCAGCGCACAGGCGACGCGTTCTGGGCCGCGGGCGACCAGATGGCGCGCGGATTCGTGATCGGTGCCACAGCAGGACGCACGACGCTCACCGGTGAAGGCACACAGCACGCAGACGGGCACTCTCCGCTCCTCGCCTCCACGAACCCCGCGACGATCTCCTATGACCCCGCCTACGGCTATGAGGTCGCGCACATCGTCCAGTCCGGTGTTGAGCGCATGTTCGGCGGCACGCACCCCGACCCCAACGTCATGTACTACCTCACGGTGTACAACGAGCCGATGCGCATGCCCGCAGAGCCCGCCGATGTCGATGCCGAAGGCATCCTCAAGGGCATCCATCGCGTCTCCATCGGAGAAGGCGACGGGCCTCGTGCGCAGCTGCTCGCCTCTGGCGTCGGTCTCCCCTGGGCCCTCGAGGCACAGGAACTCCTCAAGAAAGACTGGGGCGTCGTCGCCGATGTCTGGTCGGTCACCTCGTGGTCCGAGCTGCGCCGCGACGGCCTTGCCGCCGACGAGCACAACTTCCTCCACCCCGAGGATGAGCCGCATACCGCCTACCTCACGCAGAAGCTGCAGGGCGCGGAGGGGCCGTTCGTCGCGACGAGCGACTTCATGCACGCCGTGCAGGACCAGATCCGGCCCTGGGTTCCCGGTGTGTATTACACGCTCGGTGCCGACGGATTCGGCTTCGCGGACACCCGCCCCGCGGCCCGTCGCTTCTTCAAGATCGACGGCCCCTCGATGGTCGTCCGTGCGCTGCAGGGTCTCGCCGATGCCGGAACCCTCGATCGTTCCGTCGTCGCGGAGGCGCTCGCGAAGTATGACCTCTTCAACGTGAACGCCGGCACGAGCGGGAACGCGGGCGGCGAAAGCTGAGTCACCTGTGACCGGACCTGTTCCCGCGTCGATGGACAAGGCGGCGACGCTCTCCTGGCTGCGCCGCATCTCTGGAGATCTCGCTACCGCGACCATCCAGCGCCTCGAAGAGACGCTGCCCTGGTACGCCGATATGCCACCAGCTCGACGGTCCGCCGTCGGGCTGGTGGCGCAGGCCGGGATCACCTCCTTCATCCAGTGGTACGACGATCCCCGTTCCACCCCCTGGATCGCGGCCGATATCTTCGCCGCCGCCCCGCGCGAACTCTTGCGCAGCGTCAGTCTGCAGCAAACCTTGCAACTTATCCGCGTCACCGTCGAGGTGACTGAGGAACGCGTCGCCGGCAAGGGCGAGCACCTCCGCGAAGCGATCCTGCTGTACTCGCGCGATGTCGCCTTCACCGCTGCCGATGTATACGCCCGCGCCGCCGAAGCACGCGGACTCTGGGATGCGCGACTGGAGGCACTCGTCGTCGACTCGATTCTCACGGGTGAGGCAGACGAACAGCTCCCCAGCCGCATCGCCGCTCTCGGCTGGCACGGCCACGGCGAAGTGTGCGTCATCGTCGGCACCACTCCCCCGCAATTCGACGTCGACCAGGTTCGCCGCACCGCCCGCAAGCTCTCCGTGGACGTGCTCATCGGCGTCCAGGGTTCCCGGCTCGTCCTCGTCATCGGACGCGCCCGCGAGGCGGGGCAGCATCCTGACGGCGATGAACTCGCCTTCCACGAGATCGCCCAGCGTTTGGAGCCGTCCTTCGGCCCCGGTTACCTCGTCATCGGCCCTCCCGTCTCTGCCCTCGTCGACGCGGGCCAGAGCGCGCGCGCCGCCCTCGCCGGTTTCGCCGTCGCTCGCGCCTGGCGCAGCGCTCCCCGCCCCGTCGAAGCGGACGACCTCCTACCCGAGCGGGCCCTCGCGGGAGATCCCCTCGCCAAGCAGACCCTCACCGAACGCATCTATCGGCCTCTGCAAGATCACTCCACGGATCTCGTGACGACCCTATGGAGCTACCTCGATAACGGCCGCTCTCTGGAAGCAACAGCGCGCGAGCTGTTCGTCCATCCCAACACCGTCCGCTACCGCCTCAAGCGCGTGAGCGAGGTCATCGGCTGGGACGCCACCGGCCCGCGCGAGGCATTGATCCTGCAGACCGCGCTGATTCTCGGCTCCATCGGCACGACCGATTCCATACGACGACGTCCTTTCCCCCGACGCACGAACGGTTGACGACAGCTCCCTATGCGCCATCCACAAGGGTTCTCCGGAATGTTGTGAGGGTTCATCCACGGTTCTGGGCGGATCGTTGGCAAACTGGAGGGGTGATTGTTGTCGTATGCCCCGGACAGGGCTCGCAGACTCCCGGATTCCTCGCCCCTTGGTTGGAACAGGACGGTGTCGCGGAGCGACTCGCCGTCTATTCCGATGCCGCGGGCATCGATCTCGCCGCGCACGGCACCGTCTCCGACGCGGACACCATCAGAGACACCCGGATCGCGCAGCCCCTCATCGTCGCCGCATCCCTCATCGCGTGGCACGCCCTGGGTGAGGACGCACAGAAAGCGGATGGCCTCGCCGGGCACTCCGTCGGTGAGCTCGCCGCCCTCGCCGCCGCGGGCGTCGTCTCCGCCGCGCAGGCGCTCCGAGTCGTCGGCGAACGCGGTCGCGCGATGGCCGAAGCCTCCACCGCCGTGCAGACCGGGATGAGCGCCATCCTCGGCGGCGTCGAAGCGGATGTGCTTGCCCGCCTCGAGGACCTCGACCTCACCACCGCCAACTACAACGGCGGCGGACAGATCGTCGCCGCCGGCGCCCTCGATGCCCTCGCCGCCCTCGCGGCCGAGCCGCCTCGCGCCACCCGCATCGTCCCCCTCCGGGTCGCCGGAGCCTTCCACACGGCCTATATGGCCCCCGCCTTGGCCTCCCTGCGCACCGCCGTCGACGAGATTCCCGCCGCAGAGGTACACAATCCCACGGTGCAGCTGTGGACCAACCACGACGGTTCCCTCGTGTCGAGCGGTCCCGCGGCCCTCGACCTCATCGTGCAGCAGGTCGCCTCCCCCGTGCGCTGGGATCTCTGCATGGCCTCCTTCACCGAGGCGGGAATCACCGGGATCATCGAACTCAGCCCCGCCGGAGCACTCACCGGACTCGCCAAGCGCGGCCTGCGCGGTGTGCCCGCCGTCGCCATCAAAACCCCGGAAGACCTCGACGCGGCCCGTGCGCTGCTGAACGGAGCAGCGGCATGAACGCCAGCCTGAATCAGACCATCGGAGCGCCTTACTCCCGCATCTACGCCTACGGCGCCGCACGCGGCGAGAAGGCCGTGACGAACGACGAGATCATCGCGCCCATCAACTCGAGCGACGAGTGGATACGTCAGCGCACCGGCATCGTCACGCGTGCACGAGCTCTTCCGGAGACCGGAGCCGTCGACCTCGCCGCACTCGCGGGCGCAGAGGCCATCGAGAAGTCCGGCGTCGACCCCGCCGCCATCGACCTCGTCATCATCGCGACCATCAGCAACGTCCGTCAGTCCCCCTCGATGGCCGCCGTCGTCGCCGATCGCGTCGGTGCAAACCCCGCGGCCGCCTATGACATGAACGCCGCCTGCGCGGGCTACGCCTACGCGATCGCTCAGGCCGATGCGCTCATCCGTGCCGGTGCCGCGCACTACGCACTCGTCATCGGGGCGGAGAAGCTCTCCGATATCGTCGACCCCACCGACCGCAGCATCTCCTTCCTCCTCGGAGACGGTGCCGGTGCCGCCGTCGTGGGCCCGAGCGAGACACCCGCGATCGGCCCCGTCATCTGGGGTTCCGACGGTGCACGCGCCGACGCGGTGAGTATGAACGCGACCCTCGTCGAGTACCGCGACGGCACGGCCGAGTGGCCCACGCTGCGCCAGGACGGCCCGTCCGTCTTCCGCTGGGCCGTCTGGGACATGGTCAAGGTCGCCCGCCAGGCCCTGGAAGAGACGGGCATCGAGGCATCCGACCTCGCCGCCTTCATCCCCCACCAGGCGAACATGCGCATCGTCGACGAGTTCGCCAAGCAGCTTAAGCTCCCCGAGACCGTTGTCATCGCGCGCGACATCGAGACGACAGGGAACACCTCCGCGGCGTCCATCCCGCTCGCGAGCCACCGGCTCATGGCCGAGCACCCCGAGCTTTCCGGCGGCCTCGCACTGCAGATCGGTTTCGGCGCCGGGCTCGTCTTCGGCGCCCAGGTAGTGGTCCTCCCGTAAGATAATCAACGGTCAAACGACACCCCCAAGAGGAGAAGACACAATGGCATTGTCCACCGAAGAAGTTCTGGCAGGTCTCGCGGAACTGATCAACGACGAAACCGG
>JAATFJ010000138.1 GCA_015655255.1 Actinomycetales bacterium
CCGCTCATGCACGTCATCGCCGCGAAGGCCACGGCTTTCAAGCTCGCCGGGACACCCGCGTTCCGCGAGCGCCAGGAGCGCACGCTCCGCGGCGCGGCGATCCTCGCCGAGCGGCTCACCGCGCCCGATGTGGAGAAGGCCGGAATCGCCGTACGCTCCGGCGGCACCGATGTGCACCTCGTGCTCGTCGACCTCCGGGACGCCGAGATCGACGGGAAGCAGGCGGAGGACCTCCTGCACGATATCCACATCACCGTCAATCGCAACGCGGTCCCCAATGACCCGCGTCCGCCGTTGGTGACCTCGGGCCTGCGCATCGGCACGCCCGCGCTCGCCACGCGGGGGTTCGGTGATGCGGAGTTCACCGAGGTCGCCGACATCATTGCGCTGGCGCTGCAGCCCGGCGCCGATGTCGCGGCGCTGCGCGCGCGTGTGGATGCGCTCGCCACGGCGTCCCCCCTCTACCCCGGCCTCGCCCAGTAATTCCGAGGGGCAGAAGAGAAAGAGAAGGACGATGAGTGCGCAGGTTCTTGACGGCAAAGCAGCCGCAGCAGCCATCCGGGCAGAGTTGACGGAGCGGGTCGCGGCGCTGAAGGCACGGGGCATCACCCCCGGTATCGCGACGGTGCTAGTGGGCGCCGATCCCGCATCCCAGCTCTACGTGGGGATGAAGCACCGGCAGTCCGAAGGGATCGGGATGAACTCGATCCAGCGCGAGCTGCCGGAGACGGCGACGCAGGAGGAAGTCGAGGCACTCATCGACGAGCTCAACGCCGATCCCGCCTGCCACGGCTACATCGTGCAGCTCCCCCTGCCGAAGCACCTCGATACGGACGCGATCCTCGAGCGCATCGATCCTGCCAAGGATGCGGACGGCCTGCACCCGACAAACCTCGGCCGCCTCGTGCTCAACGTCAACGCGCCCATCGAGACGCCCCTTCCCTGCACTCCCCGCGGCGTCATCGAGCTTCTGCTGCGCAACGACTACAACCTGAAGGGCAAGCACGTCGTCGTGGTCGGTCGCGGCGTGACGATCGGACGCTCCATCGGGCTGCTCCTCACCCGTCGCGAGATCAACGCGACGGTCACCCTCACCCACACCGGCACGGTCGACATCCCGAAGTACCTGCGAGAGGCCGACGTCATCGTCGCGGCCGCGGGAGTGAAGCACCTCGTGAAGCCGGAGGATGTGAAGCCCGGCGCCGCCGTGCTCGACGTCGGCGTCACGCGCGAGGACGATCCCGAGACGGGCAAGAGCAAGGTCTATGGAGACGTCGACCCCGCGGTCGCCGAAGTCGCGGGCTGGCTCTCGCCAAACCCCGGCGGGGTAGGGCCCATGACGGTCGCCCTGCTTATGACGAATGTCGTCGAGGCCGCGGAGCGCGCGGCGGGCTGATCCTGATCAGGCCGGTGCGTCGCCGAGCTGCGCCTCGATGTTGGTGATGCGCGCCTGCGCATCAAAGTGGAAGGTCGCCGACCCCGTCGCATCGCTCACGGTCGCGCCGCTGAAGGCCTCATCCGTCCACTGCATCGACCAGCCGGCGAGCCGTGCCGTGTCCCATACGGCCGAGCGTTGGTCGCGGAGGACGAGGGACGAGAGGATGCGCGGGGCGGCCGTGACGGCGTCCGCGACCGTGAGCGGCGGAATCGGAGCATCGAGGAGGAAGACCGCGCGCGTTCCGCCCTCCACAGGAGCAGAGTAATAGGGTGAACGGCCCGTGATCTCCTCCGCGATGGCGCCGATCTGGTGCGCGGTCTGCGCGATCCAGCCGTCGAGGTCGCTGCTCGCCTCGGCGGGGAAGGGGACCTCGGCCTCGCTCAGCTCGGCGATGGCGTACTGCGTGCCGTATTCGCGGAGCTGACCCGCGACTCCCTGCGCATCGCCCTGCGGGTGTGCCCAGGCCCAGAGGAGCGAGCGCGGTCCCGGAGCGATCGTCGCGATGAGGTGCGCACGCGTGACGAGCTGGTGGCCGTCCGTGGCGGTGAATGTGAGCGTGCCCGCCGTCATGTCCGCATCCCAGCGATGCTCGCCGAGCGCATCCGTGGCGGTGACGAGGGCATCCTGGCGCAGGGCGGCGAAAAGCGAAGCGCGGTCGGCGAGGGCATCCAGAGCGGGGAACGTCATAGCACCATCCTGGCCGCCCTACCTATGGATGCGCCAGAGACGTTTCCTCCGCGCCCGTTCCGGTCCACCGCGGGGTCGTAGCATCCGCGTAACACGCCGGAAACGGGCTCAGGGAATCATGCCGTCATGCAGTCGCTTTTCGATGGATACTCTTCCGGTCCGAAGACGGCGGGGGCCGCGCCCTGGGATGAGATGTTCCCCGCGGACTCCATCCCCGGCGGCTCGGAGGTGCGAGCCCCCTACCGCGACATGTACCCCGCGCTCGCGCGCATGGACGATGCGGAGCTCCGCGCACGCACGGAATCCCTTGCGAGCTCCTATCTCGCCCAGGGCGTCACCTTCGATTTCGCGGGGGAGGAGCGCCCCTTCCCGCTCGACGTCGTGCCCCGCGTCATCTCGGCGGAGGACTGGTCTTACGTCGAATCCGGCGTCGCCCAGCGCGTCCGCGCCCTGGAGGCGTTCCTCGCCGATGTCTACGGCCCTCAGCTCGCCGTGCAGGACGGTATCATCCCCGCGTCCCTCATCAGCTCCTCCACCCACTTCCATCGCCAGGCCGCGGGGATCGTGGGCGCGAACGGCGTACGCATCCACGTCGCGGGCATCGACGTCATCCGTGACGAGCGCGGCGCGTGGCGCGTGCTGGAGGACAACGTCCGGGTGCCGAGCGGCGTGAGCTACGTCCTCGCGAACCGGCGCGTCATGGCGCAGACCCTCCCCGAGCTGTTCACGAGCCTGCGCGTGCGTCCCGTCGTCGACTACCCGGGCCGTCTGCTCCGCGCACTGCGCGCCGCCGCGCCGCGGGGTGTGGAGGATCCCACAGTCGTCGTCCTCTCGCCCGGCGTCTACAACTCCGCCTACTACGAGCACACGCTCCTTGCACGATCGATGGGCATCGAACTCGTCGAGGGGAGGGACCTGTTCTGCTCGGGGGGACGCGTCTGGATGCGGACGACGGCGGGTCCCACGCGCGTCGACGTCATCTACCGCCGGGTCGACGACGAGTTCCTCGATCCGCAGCAGTTCCGGCCAGACTCTGTGCTGGGCGCCCCCGGGCTCATGCTCGCCGCGCGCCTGGGGAACGTGACGATCGCCAATGCGGTCGGCAACGGCGTCGCCGACGACAAGCTCGTCTACACCTACGTCCCCGACCTCATCCGCTACTACCTCGCCGAGG
>JAATFJ010000359.1 GCA_015655255.1 Actinomycetales bacterium
ACCGCGAGGCCCTCGACGTGCCAGCCTCGGACCATCGTCTCGGAGGCGTCCGGCTCGGTGAACAGGCCCGTTCCTCGGATGTACTCGGCGACGCGCGAGAGCTGGGTCGCCGTGGCGACATAGCAGATCACCACCCCGCCGGGGGTAAGTACGTCGGCCACTGCGTCAATACACTCCCAGGGCGCGAGCATGTCGAGGACGACGCGGTCCACGCCCCCATTGGGGAACGCCGAAGGCAGCGAGGCGACGAGATCGCCGACCAGGACGCTCCAGGTATCGGGGAGTTCGCCGAAGAACGTCTGCACATTCGCCGTCGCGACTTCGGCGAAATCGGCGCGGCGTTCGAACGAGGTGAGGGTTCCCTCCGGTCCGATGGCGCGGAGGAGCGCGAGGCTCAGGGCGCCAGAGCCGACGCCCGCCTCCACGACGATCGCTCCGGGGAAGATATCCGCCTGCATGACGATCTGCGCCGCGTCCTTCGGATACGCGATTGCGGCGCCGCGCGGCATCGACATAGCAAAGTCACGCAGCAGCGGCCGGAGCGCGAGATACTCCTGTCCCGTGCTGTTGGCGAGCACGGAGCCATCGGGCAGACCGATGAGGTCGCGATGCCGGAGGAAACCGTGGTGCGTGTGCAGTTCGCCGTCTTCGCGGAGGGTGATCGTGTGCATCCGGCCCTTGGGACCGGTGAGTTGCACGCGGTCCCCCTCCCGGAACGGGCCGCGGGGATGTGCGGAAGTGTCGGTCATGCGCGTGTGTCCGTCTCCTGTGTCGCGGTGTGTGCGGTGAAGGCGGCCGCGACATCGTGCACACCGCGTCCCTCCAGGGTCGACCACAGCTCGTGCGCCCCGAAGCCGTCGAGCCCGACCATGTGCGGCACACCGACGGTCACGGCTCCGGAGGCGACGCCCGCGCGCAGTCCCGTGGGCGAGTCCTCGAAGACGAGCGTTTCCTGTGCCGCGACGCCGAGTAGCTGTGCCGCCTGCAAGTACGGCTCGGGATGGGGTTTCGGGCGCGCTGCGTCGTCACCGGCAACGACAATGTCAAAGGCCTCGAAGGGGATGAGGTCAACGACGCTCAGCGCCATTCGGCGCAGGGACATCGTCACCAGGCCCGTGGGAATGCCCGCGGCACGCAGGTCGGCGAGAAGTTCCCGTGAACCGGGCCGGAACGGGACTCCGCGCGCTGCGAGTATGGTCCGAACTCGGTCGGTGAGATGGTCGACGATCTCTGTGGTGCCCATGTCCACTCCGGCCGCGCGGAGGATCCCCGCAGAGTCCTCCAGGCCGCGCCCGACGAGCTGCATGGCCTGCTCGTGGGACCATGTCCCCCCAAAGGACTCGATGAGCGCCGTCTCCGCCTCCATCCAATACGGTTCGGTGTCGACGAGCGTTCCATCCATGTCCCAGAGGACGGCACGGGGCATTTGCATCACCGCACTATGTTAGCCGGGCCGTTGCCCCTTCCCCGCGGGCCCGCGACGCCTCACCGGCGTCGGCGCATTAGCCTGGAGGGAAAGCCGGAGCCGCGATCGAAGGGAGAACGCGATGGATGCACTGGGTTCGCGCATCGTGATCGCTGCCTTCGACGGCTGGAACGATGCAGGCGAGGCGGCGAGCAACGCGATCGAGGCGATCAGGGAGAGCGCCGACTACGAGCTCGTGCACGCCGTCGACCCCGAGCTGTACTTCGACTACCAGTACACCCGACCCGCGACCCGCATGGATGCCTCGGGGCACCGCGAGATCCGCTGGCCGGAGGCGGCTCTATGGCGGCCCCTCGATGTGAATGAGGGGCCGGAGTTCTGGATCCTCACGGGGGCGGAGCCGGCACGGACCTGGCAGGCCTTCGCGAACGAGTTCATCGATGTGGCACTCCGTGAGGACGTGACCGGTTTCCTCACGCTTGGCGCGATGCTGTCGGATGTGCCGCACACCCGTCCGATTTCGATCTTCGCTTCCAGTGCCAACGAGCAGGTGCGCGAAGCGCACGGTCTAGAGCGTTCTCTGTACGAGGGCCCTGTGGGCATCCTCAGCGTGCTGGAGCATTTCGCCGAGACGGCGGGGATCCCTACGGCGGGGCTCTGGGCGAGCGTTCCGCACTATGTGGCCTCGGCAGCACCATCTCCCAAGGCGACCCTCGCACTCCTCGACCGTCTCGAAGAGCTCACGGGCGTGGATATCCCGCGCACGCATCTGCGGACGGACGCGGCCGCGTGGGAGGCATCCATCGATGCCGCTGCGGCCGACGACGATGATATGACCGCCTACATTCGACAGTTGGAGAAGACGCGGGACACGTGGGACTCGCCGGAGGCCTCCGGCGACGCGATCGCGCAGGCCTTCGAGCGCTATCTCCGGCGACGCAATGAGGGTCCCGGAGAGCATAAGCGCTGATCAGGCGGCGATCGCGCCCGTCGACAGCAGCACAACGAGCACACCGCCGAGCAGGATTCGGTAGATGACGAACGGCAGGAAGCTGCGCTTCGAGATCCAGTTCATGAAGAACGCGATCACCGCGAGGCCGACGACGAAAGCGAGGCCGGTCGCCGCGAGGGTCTCCCCCATCGTGAAGATCTGTCCTGTGCCGGTGGCGAATTCGTCCCAGCTCTTGACGAGCTGGTAGAAGCCGCTGCCGAAGACGGCGGGGATGGCGAGCAGGAAGGCGTAGCGGGCCGCGGCGGCGCGCTCATAGCCGAGGAAGAGGCCCATGGTGATCGTCCCCCCGGAGCGCGAGACGCCGGGGACGAGGGACAGCGCCTGTGCGAGACCGTAGGCGATGCCGTGCGGCACGGTGATCTCGTCGAGCGTCCGCCTCTTCGTGCCCACGTAGTCGGCGATCCCCAACAGAATCCCGAACACGATAAGCATGATCGCGACGATCCACAGCGAGCGCAGCACGGTTTCGATCTGGTCTTTGAAGAGCAGGCCGAGCACGATGATGGGAATGCTGCCGATGATGATGAGCCAGCCCATCTTCGCATCGGGGTCGTTTCTTGGGATCTTCCCGATGAGAGCACGGAACCAGTGACCGATGATGCGGACGATGTCGCGCCAGAAGAAGACGACGACGGCCGCCTCCGTGCCGATCTGAGTGATGGCGGTGAATGCGGCCCCCGGGTCCTCCCCGGATTCGAGGAAGGCTCCCGCGATGCGCAGATGCCCACTGGATGAGATCGGGAGGAACTCGGTGAGACCCTGGATGAGGCCGAGGAAGAGCGCTTCGAGCAGATGCATGATGGGCTTTCTGGGGCGAGCGGGTTCGCTCAGTAGGTGCGGAACAGATCGGTCAGCACCTGCTGGCCGAAGACAAGCGAGTCTACGGGCAC
>JAATFJ010000203.1 GCA_015655255.1 Actinomycetales bacterium
ACGCTCGAGTTCATCCCCGACGCGCTGCCGGAGAACGCCGACCACATCACCGCGCTACTCCGCGAAGCCCAGGAACGTGATGCAGAGGTCGCGAAGCTCGCCTCCTCCGCGAAGCCGGCGGGCGATGCGGACCCCTACAGCAAGAGCGATGGAGAGTAATACAGGGGAACGCACGGTTCCTATGTATGCGCAATGTAGATAGAGTGAACGGCGGGGGAGATTCGTCTCCGTGGGAACGCGGACATCATGCTCGGGGGGAGCATCGACGTGTCATCCTCATTGCCTGCCACTCCTCTTCTGCCGTCCGACGGCGCCGAAACCACGCACGACGAGAGCCGTCGCGCTGCACTCCTGCGTCAGCTACTCGCTGAGGGCAGGGAGGTGGCACCGCACGTCCTCGACGTGCTTCTGCGGCGTCTGGGCGATGACCCGCGCACGATCGTGGAGACGGCGACCGAGCTCAGCCCCGCGCAGCGCCACGGCCGGAGGGCGCTGCCCGCGGTGCTCCCGCTCGTTCCTGCGATCGCCGAGGCCTTCTCCGTAATAGAGATCGCGGACGATGATCGCGCGGTGCTGCTCACCGCCGCGGTGGCGTCGGAGGACAGCGTCGATACGCTGAAGAGAAGTTGCGGATGCTCCGCGCGTCGCCTCGCCGACCCGCCATTGGCCGCGCATCTCCTCTTCGAACGCGGACGCTTCACCTTCGCCGACCCACGTCTGCGGATCTGGGTACAGGAGACCGCAACGCCCCTCGAACGGCAGGAGGCGCACGAACGCTGTGCGCGGGGATCCTCGCTCGCCCTCGCCGGGCACCGCGCCTGGCATCGCGCACGTGCGGCGCTCGACCGCGCACCGGAGACGGTTCCCCTCCTCGGGGAGGCGTCGACGCGGCTGCGAGCCCTGGTGCGCTGGGAGGAGGCCTTCCGATGTGCGGAGGAGGCCGTGCATCACGCCTCGCCGGAACTGCGGGAGGATGCTCTCCTCCTCGCCGGTCGCACGGCTCTCGGCGCGGGTTGGATCGAGGATGCTGCCGATTTCTTCGGCGAAGCGGTGCGCACCGCGGGGGAGTCGGGGCGCGGCAGAGCGCTTCCGGGGTTCCTCCTCGCCACGACCCTGGTTCGCGGCACGCCGCCGCTGTCCGATCCGGCGCCGCATCGGCCGGACTCCGAGGATGTGGAGAGCTGGGGGCACTGGACCGTCGTCGCGGCCCTCAGCGCCGTCCTCCACGCTGTGCGCGGTCGGCGCGCGCCCATGCGCATCTGGCTTACGGAGGTCCGGGAGGCGAGCAGGAGATCGGGCGTGCACACGGGGATCTGCGGCGCTGCCGTGGCCCTGTGCTGGTTGCTCAGCGGCGAGGACGAGGACATCGACCTCCTCGCTCCGGACGCCGTGGTCTGCGCCGTCGTCGCCCCCTTGCGCGAGGCGCTCGGCGGTGACGTCGACGCGGGGCTGGAGATACTTTCCCGCTTCTCCGCGGCGATCTCCGAGGCCTCCGAACCGCGCACGGGCGAGGTCGATCCGAGTCCGCTGCTCGACGCCTATCGTGCCCTGATCGAGGTGCTCCTGCTCGTCTGGCGCGGGGATGTCGGCCGCGCGAGGGACCGCCTTCTCGATGCGGCGAGGGCGCTGCCCCTCGCAGTGCCCTTCGCGGGTCTTGGGGTGATCCTCGCACGGAGGCTCGACATCCTCGTCCTCGGTGCCCAGGGCGAGACCGCGCAGGCGCTCACGGCGGCGCTTCCCGCGGGGGCGCGCATCGATGCCTTCGTCGATCGCGGGGTCGAGGCATATCTCGCGGGCGACATGGAGGATGCGCTGCTCAGCCTGCAGTTGTGGGCGGATCGGGGGGCTCCGGAACCCCCGTTGAGCGTTCCCGGCCTGGATGAGATTGGTCCTTTTGTTCCGCGTGACGCGCGCAGGCCTCCGGACGTGCGCCACGCGGAGGATCTCCGACACCGCATCCGACGGCTTCCGCAGAATGCCTGGAACCACGACTATCCCGCGCTGGTCGCCGAGGCGCGCGCGCTGCGCTCCCCCTTCAGCAGAGGAAGAGTCGAGGGGCTTCTGGGAACGGGCTGCGCGATCCACGGCGACGCACGCGCGGCCCGTCGGCACCTCCAGGTCGCGCAGAGTCTCTTCGCCGACGCCGGAGCCAGTGCCTGGGAGGCCGCGATCGCGGCACGGCTGGAGAGGATCGAGAGACTCGCGGCCTCGGGCGCGGATGCCTTCGCCGCGTGCCGCGCGGCCTGGGATCCCGTGCTCACCGAGCGAGAGCTGGAGGTCGCCCTGCTTGTCGTCGATGGGGCGGTCAACCGGGAGATCGCCGAGCGCCTGGGCGTCTCCGTGCGCACCGTGGAGGTGCACATCGGGAGGATCTTCGCGAAGCTGTCCTTGCGGGGACGCGTCGAGCTGACGGCGCTCGCGCACCGGACGAACCAGATTCTCTGAGCGCTACTGCGGCAGCGAGAGGACTCCGCCTGCGGCCTCCGCGAGGCCGTCCGCGATGAGCGAGTCGATGGCGCGGTCCCGCTGCACGGGATTGGGCCAGTCCGAAAGCACCTCGGCGAGGGTGAGCGGGATGGGGGCCGCGTCCCGCAGCGCCCGCAGTACCGCGCCGCGCGCCTGCCGATCGGAGCCCTCGTAGCGTGCCTGACGACGGCGGCGGTCCTCCGTGTCCGGTTTCCCCGCGGCGAGCCAGGCACAGTCGCCGGCGAGGGGGCAGCGATCGCAGGCGGGTGTGCGCGCCGTGCACACGGTGGCTCCGAGCTCCATCATCGCGGCGTTGCAGAGCGCTGCCTCCGCCTCGTCCTCGGGGAGGAGCCCGTCCATGCGGACGAGGTCCTTGCGCGAGGGCGGCGCGGGCTGGGCGGTCCCGTCGAGCACGCGCGCGAGGACGCGGCGGGTGTTCGTGTCGACCACGGGATGCCGGTCTCCGTAGGAGAACACCGCGACCGCCCGCGCCGTGTAGTCGCCGATACCGGAGAGCGCGAGCAGGGCGTCGACATCGGGAGGGACCACACCGCCATGCCGCTCGACGACCTCGATCGCCGCGCGGTGCAGCCACAGCGCCCGACGCGGATAGCCGAGGTTCGCCCACTGCTGCACGACCTCGGCGGGCGTTGCCAGCGACATCGCCGTCGGGGTCGGCCAACGGCGCAGCCAAGCCTCAAGGTGCGGAATGACCCGCATCACGGGTGTCTGCTGGAGCATGAACTCGCTCACGAGCGTGCCCCACGCACCGAATCGCTCGTGGAACTCGGCCCGTCGCCAGGGGAGATCACGGGCGTTCTCGCGATACCACGATTCGAGTGCGCCATGGTCGATGACCGGCGCGGGGGAAGTCCGTGGCATCCTGTCAGCCTACGTCGGAACCGGCCGGCGGAGCCCGTAGGCTGAGGGGATGTCCTCGCCCGGTTTCCTCCTCGTCGACAAGCCCGGCGGGCTTACCAGCCATGACGTCGTCGCTCGTGCCCGTCGGGCGCTGGGAACGAGGAAGATCGGGCACGCCGGCACCCTCGATCCGATGGCGACCGGACTCCTCGTCCTCGGCGTCGAGAGCGCGACGCGTCTGCTGACCTATGTCGTCGGCGCGGACAAGACCTACACGGCGACCATCCGGCTCGGCGCGTCCACCACGACGGACGACGCCGAGGGGGAGACCATCGCCGCGGCGGATGCGGAGGATCTCGCCGGGATCGATGCGGTGCGCCTCGCCGCGGGCATCGCAGCGCTGCGCGGTGAGATTTCGCAGGTCCCCAGTTCGGTGTCCGCGATTAAGGTGGATGGGCGGCGTGCCTACGACCGCGTCAGAGCGGGCGAGGAGGTCGAGCTTGCCGCCCGTCGCGTGCGAATCTCGCGCTTCGACGTCCTCGCCGAACGTCGCACGTCGAAGGCGATCGACCTCGATGTCGTCGTCGATTGTTCCTCGGGTACCTACATCCGCGCCCTTGCCCGCGATCTCGGCGCTTCCCTCGCCGTCGGTGGCCACCTCACCGCTTTGCGCCGAACGCATGTGGGACCCTTCGCCGTCGCGGATGCGGTCGCCGTCGACGAGATCGCGGAGGAACTGCTGCGTACGCCCGCGGATGCCGCGCAGCAGATCCTTCCGCGCTTCCCCGTCGCAGCGTCCGACGCACGCGACCTCCGTCACGGGAAGAGGCTCGCGGGGCAGGCCGAACGGCTTTCCGCTTCTCCCGCCGCCGCCATCGATGAGAACGGCGAACTCATCGGCATCGTCGAGAAACGCGGTGCCGATGTGAAGAGCATCATGAACATGCCGGAGAACGCCCGGTGACGCTCCGCGCCCTTCGCACCCGCCGCGCGGTTCTAGGATGGAATCCGCTATGAGCATCTCGCACCTTCCCCCTCGGGCCGAGTCCGCCCGCGTCCCCGTGCCGACGCCGCCCCGCGGAGACTTCGCGTGATCGTCTTCCGTGATCCGGCCGAGGTGCCGGAGGACTTCGGGCCGTCCGCGGTCGCCATCGGCAAGTTCGATGGCGTGCATGCGGGGCATCGCGCCGTCATCTCCCGGCTCCGAGAGGACGCCCGGGCCACGGGTGCGCGCTCCGTCGCCGTCACCTTCGACCGCAATCCGCTCGCCGTGATCCGCCCCGAACTGTGCCCCGAGAATGTCGTGAGCATCGAGCGCAAGCTGGAGCTGCTCGCGGAGCAGGGGCTCGACGCGACGCTCCTGCTCACCTTCGACGAGAGCCTCGCGGCTCGCCCCGCCGAGGACTTCGTGCGCGACATCCTCGTCGGCGCGTTGCGTGCGACGACGATGCTCGTCGGCAGAGACTTCCGCTTCGGGAAGGGCGGCGCGGGCACGCCCGCCCTTCTTGCCGAGCTCGCCCCGCGCTACGGCTTCGCGGTCGACGTCGTCGACGACGTCTTCCTCCCGGACTCGGAGCGGCGCGTGTCCTCCAGCTGGGTGCGAGAACTCCTCGCCGCGGGCGATGTCACAGGCGCCGCCCGCGTGCTGGACCGCCCCGTCGACGTCCGCGGCATCGTCGTGCACGGCCTCAAAAGGGGTCGAGAGCTCGGGTTCCCCACGGCGAACCTCTCCGCGGTGGTCGACGCGCTCATCCCCGCGGACGGGGTCTACGCGGGCTGGCTCGTCGACCACGACACGGGGCTGCGCCATCCCGCCGCCGTCTCCGTGGGCACCAACCCCACCTTCGACGACGTCGCACGACGGCAGGTGGAGGCGCACGTCCTCGACGAGGAGGGGCTGGACCTCTACGGCCACGATGTGACAGTGGAGTTCACCGCGAAACTGCGCGGCATGGTCGCCTTCACGGACGTCGACGGACTCGTGCGGCAGATCGCCGAGGACGTCGCGGCGGCGCGCACGCTTCTCACTCATCCCTGAACCGGGCCG
Organism: Actinomycetales bacterium; assembly: GCA_015655255.1. The sequence continues at coordinate 5,375 of JAATFJ010000203.1, forward strand.
GACGTACTCCCGCGGGTGTCCTGCCCATCGCACGGCGTGGAATGCCGTAAACTGAACACGACCCGCACCGCAAGCCGCTCATTCTCTGCGAAGCGTTGGGGTCGACACACTGTCCGCACGGTCATGGCTGGCGTCACACGCGGATACGGAGAAACACCCCCGCCCACGTCGAGTGCGCGGGCTTGCAGGCTCAGGAGGAGCATGCCGACTACGGCAACCGCCGCCGCGAC
>JAATFJ010000368.1 GCA_015655255.1 Actinomycetales bacterium
TCGAGCTCGGTCAGGAGGTGAGCGAGCTCCAGCGCACCGTCCTCACGGAGGGCACCGGTGACACCGTCGCCGAGGGAGACTACGTCAGCTACGCGCTCAGCGCCTTCGACGGCGACACGGGAGAGCGGCTCGGCGATGCAGGCTATGCTGCGGGCGAGATGCTTCCGACGGTGATGGACTCCTCCTCGGCCGTGGGCCAGATCATCGGCTGCGTGCCGGTGGGCTCGCGGCTCTCCGTCGTCTTCCCGACGAGCGATGACGCCGCAGCGCAGTTCTACGTCGTCGACGTGCTCGACATCGTTCCCACCGCCGCATGGGGTGCGGAGCAGACCCCCGTCGACGGCATGCCGACGGTGACCCTCGCCTCCGACGGCGAGCCGAGCGTTGAGATCCCCGATGCCGACGCCCCCACCGATCTGCAGATCTCCGTCCTCAAACAGGGCGATGGCGAGGCGGTCGCCGACGGCGACACGACGCTGCTGCAGTACTACGGCGTGAACTGGGCGACGGGGGAGAGCTTCGACTCCTCCTGGGCCAACGGGGCGCCGATTTCGATCGACGGCAATACCTACGTCGAGGGCTTCATCGAGGCGCTGGCGGGGCAGAAGGCTGGATCGCAGGTGCTCGTCGTCATCCCGCCCGCCCTCGGCTACGGCGAGGCGAGCGACTCCAACACGAGCGAGCTCGCCGGGCAGACGCTCGTCTTCGTCATCGACATCCTCGCGACGGCGCACGCCGCCGCCTGAGCCGGTCGGTATGCCTCCGAGGAATCGGAGGCATACCGAAACCTCGGAGGGATTCGGTCGAATCGTCCGAGAAGCCTGTCCTTCTCCGAGGCTTCGGAGGGGTGACGCGGCTCAGTCCGGGTAGGGAACCGGCCACACCGGCTCCGGCACGGGCCACCCCGCATCGCGGAGGGCGCGGCGCGCGAGCTCCCGCGCAGAATAGGGCGTGCGGACGCCGCGGATATCGCGGTAATCCTGGTGACCGGGACCCGCCCAGAGGATCGCATCCCCCTCGCCCACGAGGGACACGGCCTCGACGATGGCCTTCTCCGGCGGGGAGAACACGTGGATCTCCGCATCGGGCCGCGCCGTCCGAGCACCCTCGAGGAGCGTCGCGCGGATGGAATCGGGGTCCTCGAAGCGCGGGTGGTGATCGGTGATGACGAGGATGTCGCTGCCCTCGACGGCCGTGCGCCCCATATCGTGCCGCTTCGTCGCGTCGCGGTCGCCGTCGGCGCCGAAGAGCATGAGGACCTTGCCCGGGGTGACCCGGCGCACCGCGGCGAGGGTCTTCTTGAAGGCATCGGGCGAGTGCCCGAAATCGACGTAGACGGCGGGACCGCGCTCTCCCGAGACGAGCTGGGTGCGGCCGGGGAGATACGCGCGGATGCCGCCGTCGCGAGCGAGCGCGGCGACGATGCGTTCCCAGTCGTACCCTGCCTCGACGAGCATGACGATCGCGAGACCCGCGTTGGCCGCCATATGCGGTCCGATGACGGGAACCGTCGTCGTGAGCGTGCGGCCCGCGGGGCCCGTGAGGGTGAACGTCGTCCCGCGCTGGCGCTCCTCATCGATCGTCACGACCCAGTCGGCGCGCGCAGCGGACTCCGGATCGGCGGCGATGGCCGGGGTCCCGATCGTCGTCACGGGGACCTCCGCCCCGGCGACGACGCGCACGCCCGCGGGGGAGTCGAGGCAGACGATGCCGCGACGCGACCTGTCCGCGGAAAACAGCGGAAGCTTCGCGTGGAAGTACTCGTCCATATCGGCGTAGTCGTCGAGATGGTCGTGCGTGAGGTTGGTGAAGCCCGCGACATCGAACACGATGCCGTCGACACGGTGCCGGGACAGGGCCTGCGCGCTCACCTCGACGGCGACGGCCTCGACGCCGCGCTCGCGCATGAGGGCGAGAAGCGCGTGCATCTCCGAGGCCTCCGGCGTCGTGAGCCGGGAGACGATCACCTGGCCGGCGATATGCCGTTCCGCGGTGGAGGAGAGACCCGTGACGACGCCGAGCTGATCGAGGATCCCCTCCAGGAGGTGCGAGACGCTCGTCTTCCCGTTCGTGCCCGTCGTCCCGAAGAGCAGCGGAAGGGCGTCGTCCGCCCCCGTTCCGTAGATCCAGGCGCTCAGCGCGCCGAGGCTCCCGCGCGGATCGTCGACGATGAGCACGGGCAGACCTGAGCCCTCGGCGATCGCCGCGCCCTCCTCATCCGTGATGATCGCGACCGCGCCCTTCTCGGCGGCGGCGGCGGCGAACTCCGCGCCGTGCAGGTGCGCGCCGTGGATGGCGACGAAGGCCTCGCCGGGGCGGAGATCGGCCGTGGCGAGGGTGATCCCGCTCACGGAGACGCCGTCGATGTCGCCGCGGACGGCACGGGTGAAACGGGCGGCGAGTTCGGACAGGTCGTGCTGCGGGGGATTCTCGGGACGGAGCACGGGAGGAAGGCCCGATGGTGTGGTCGGCATGGTCCTTCCATGCTCTCACGGCGCCCGGGCGTTCCCGGGGCAGCGCCCCGGCGGGGCCACAGCATTTTCCTCAGCGGAGGCAGTAGCGTGAGCGGGTGGAAATCCTGTTGTATCTCGGCGGCATCGTCTTCATGCTCGTCGGGCTCGGCCTCTCCATCGGGCTGCACGAGATCGGGCACCTCGTCCCCGCGAAGCTCTTTGGCGTCTACGTCGGCCAGTACATGATCGGCTTCGGCCCCCGGCTGTGGTCGAAGAAGATCGGCGAGACCGAGTACGGCATCAAGGCTCTGCCCGTCGGCGGCTTCATCTCCATGTCGGGCATGTATCCCGCCTCCCGCGGTGCGAGCGCGGGGAAGGGACTCTTCCGCAGCCTCGTCCAGGATGCCCGCTCCGCGAACGACGAGACGATCGTCGACGGTGCAGAGGACCGCGTCTTCTACCGGCTCCCCGTGTGGAAGCGCATCGTCGTCATGCTCGGCGGCCCCGTCATGAACCTCATCCTCGCCGTGCTCATCTTCACGGTCCTCCTCGCCGGGATCGGCGTACTGCAGGGGACGACGACGATCTCCGCGGTGAGCGAATGCGTCCTCCCCGCAGCGACGACGCAGACGGAGTGCACGGCGGACGATCCCGCCGCGCCCGCCGCCGAGGCCGGCATCCTTCCCGGAGACGTCCTCGTGAGCATCGACGGGGAAGCGGTGGACACCTTCGCCGACGCCTCCGCGATCATCCAGGCGTCGCCCTGCACAGCCCTCGACGTCGTCGTCGACCGTGCGGGAGAGCACGTCGACGTCACCCTCACCCCCGTCGCCGCCGAGCGTCAGGAGGTCGACGCGAACGGGCAGGGCGTCGTCGACGACAACGGCGATCCCGTGCTCCACGAGGTCGGCTTCGCGGGGATCACGGCCCAGCTCGGCTATGTGCGTCAGTCCCTCGGGAGCGGCGTCGAGGCGGCGGCGGACAACGTCGCGCGCGTCGGCTCGATGATCGTGACCCTTCCCACGAAGCTCTGGGACGTCGGCGTCTCCCTCGTCACGGGCTCCGAACGTGACCCCAACGGGCCCATCAGCGTCGTCGGCGTCGGCCGTCTCGCGGGCGAGGTCGCTGCCACGGATGCGCCGATCCTCGATCGCTTCGTCACCCTTCTCGGCCTTCTCGGCTCCCTCAACGTCGCGCTCTTCGTCTTCAACCTCATCCCCCTGCTCCCGCTCGACGGCGGGCACGTCGTCGTCGCGCTGTGGGACGGCATCCGCCGGTTGTTCGCGAAGCTCTTCGGCCGTCCGCAGCCTGCACCCTCGGATGCGACGAGGCTCGTCCCGTTGACGATCGTCGTGGCCACGATCCTCATCGCGATGGGGGCGCTGCTCCTCATCGCGGACGTGTTCAACCCCGTGCAGATCCTCGGAGGCTGAGCCCGCCCCTCAGTCGAGGACGTGGGCCACGAGACGGCCGAGGGTGTGGATACCGTCGCGGGAGAGGATCGACTCGAGGTGCCCCTGGATGGAGGCGAAGCCCGGGCCGCGGAGTGCGTAGACGTCCCCTGTCACAGGGTCGGCGGCGATCTCCGCATCGCCCACCACCGTCGTTCCCGGAGCAACCCGTGCGGTGAAGGTGTTATAGAACCCGACGGAGGCCTCCTCGCCGAAGACGGGGACGGCCTTCTGCAGTCCCTGGTGCGGTGCATCGAGGGGGACGAGGGCGATGCCGAAGGAATCGGCGAGGATCTGATGGCTCAGGCAGACGGCCAGGAGCGGCCGTCCCGCGACGCGGCGCGCGGCGATGACCGCGTGCATCCGCGCGATGCGGGCACTGTCCTCATCGCGCGGGTCTCCGGGCCCCGGCCCCGCGATGACGAGGTCGGCGGCGTCAAGTTCCTCCTCCGTGACGATGTGCCACGGCGCGATGCGCACGTCCAGCCCGAGATGGCGCAGCTGATGCGCGAGCATCGTCGTGAAGCGGTCCTCCGCATCGACGACGATGGCTGAGTGTCCGCGGAACGGGCCGACGGGGGCACCGTCCTGCGGGGTGATCCAGAACTCCGCGAGACGCGCATTGCGGGAGGCCAGCAGCGATGCGATCTCCGGATCATCCGCAAGCTCGTCGCCCATACCGGGGGCATCGGAATCGGATTTAGCCTCGGCGATGCTGTCTCGGGCGACCGCGCCGATGGCACCCAGAACGCCGGCTGCCTTGCCGTGCGTCTCGCTCACTTCGCCGTGCGGGTCGGAATGCCGCACGAGGGTGGCGCCGACGGGGACACGCAGCAGGCCGTCGCGCAGATAGACCGTGCGGATGAGGATGGGGGCGTCGACGTCGTGCCCGCCGCCGTCATGCGGAGTGAAGAGCGCCGCGACGCCGGAATAGTAGCCGCGGGGCTTCGTCTCGTGGCGGCGGATGACCGTGCACGCGTTCTGCATGGGGGAACCCGTGACGGTGGGCGCGAACATCGTCTCGCGGAGGATGTCACGTGGGTCCAGGGCGCTGCGCCCGCGGAGCATGTACTCGGTATGGGTGAGACGCGACATGCGCTTGAGGTGCGGTCCCGTGATGCGTCCGCCGTCGGAGCATACGGCGCTCATCATCTTGAGCTCCTCGTCGACGACCATGAAGAGCTCTTCCGTCTCCTTCGTGGAAAAGAGGAACTCGGTGAGCGTCTCCTTGGTCGCGCCGGCAGAAGGGTGGCGGAAGGTGCCGGAGATGGGGTTCATCGTGACGATGCCGTCCCGGGCGACCACGTGCGCCTCGGGGCTCGCCCCAACGGCGATGAGGCCGGGAGTGATGACGGCGAAGGTCCAGTAGGCGCCGCGCTCGTGCTCGAGGAGGGCGCGGAACCAGGTGAGCGCCGCCGTGCGCTCGTCGGCCTCGATGTGCGCCGTGTAGTCGCGGCGGATGACGAAGTTCGCGCCATCGCCGCGGCCGATCTCCTCTGCGATGACCCGCTCCACGATCGTCGCGTACTCGTCGTCGCTGATGTCGAAGCCCGCGTCGCTCAGCGGGACAGGGTCGTGGGGGAGCGCGGCGACGATGTCCTGCGCGGGGAAGGAACGATGCGCGTCGACGAGGAGGCAGCGCAGCGGCTCGCCGTCGTCCTGCGCGTCGAAGCCGCGCTCGCGGACCTGCCGGTAGGGCACCATCGCGAAGACCTCGCGGGGGGCGCCATTCTCATCGAGGGGGATGTCGGCGAGGAGGTCGACGTCGCGCAACTCTCCCGTGAGCAGCTCCACCTCCGCGGCGCCATCGCGGGCGATGAGCACGAAGGATGCGCCCTCATCGCGTCGTAGTTCGTCGAGCAGGGCGGCGGTATCCGTCATCGATGTCTCCAGTGCAGGGCCCCGGAACCGGCTCTCACGAAGAAATGACCGCCCCGAGGACGGTCA
>JAATFJ010000085.1 GCA_015655255.1 Actinomycetales bacterium
ACGCGTTGCGTCGCGCCCTCCGGGTCCGAGCGGAGCGGTCCTAGATCGCTGCGCGCATCGGTCGTAGGGCCGACGCGCAGCGTGCGGACGGCGTCTGCAAGCTGGGCGGCGAAGCGCGCGGATCGCGCGGTCGCCCCCACGAGGATGACGAGCGAGGCCGCTTCCCGCGCCTGCCCCGCATCGGCGAAGGCATCGGCGACGAGGCTCTTCACGGCGAGGTCAACATCGGCCGAGGGCATGACGATGACCGCGTTCTTCCCCGTGCGCTCGCCGAGCAGGACGGCGGCGGGGTTCGCCGCGCGCAGCTGCTCCGCGCGCGCCGTGGGGCCGTCGAAGAGCACCCGATCGGTCGTCTCGGCCGCGACGAGGGCGCGCAGCGGGTCGCTCGTCTCTCGCGGGGACGCGAGGGGGATGTCGGGCGCGGCGGGTGCGTCCGCGGGACGCTCAGGATCGGGCGTGTCCGACGCACCCTCCGCATCCTCGACGACGGCGACGAGATCGCGGGGGACGCCCGCCTCGGCGAGGATGTCCGCGAGGACGACACCGGAGCGGCGCGCAGCGAGGCCGGCGACGAGGACGACACCGGAGCCCGCGGCGAGCGCGGCGAGCAGCCCTTCCGCGGGGACGGCGATCGAGGAGCCGGAAAGGGCGGCGACGACGAGGAGCCGGTCGGAGACGAAGGTGGCGCCGGAGATCGCATCCAGTTCGCGGGCGCGCGCCGCGTAGTAGCGGGCGAAGTCGACGGCGGCGCTCGCCTCCCGGTCGGCGTCGGCGAGGATCTGCCCGTCGGCGATCGCGGCGACGAGGAGATCGCCGCGACGCGCTTCGAGGGTTGCGGCGACGCGCAGAAGAACCTCGGCGCGCTCGGCGGCGGGCCGATGGCCCCAGGTCTCCGCGGCCACGCGCACCTGTGCGCTGCGGACGAGCACATCGATGTCGCGCCGGAGCGCATCCCCGGCGGCGGCCGCGCGTTCGCGCAGTCCGCGCGCCCAGTCCCTGTTCTCAGGCACGATGAAATCGGTGTCCGCGGTCGTGACGAATCCGGGAGCTCCTGCGTCATCCGCCGATTCCGTCTGCGCATAGACGGCGGTCTCGGTGAAGGGATCGTCCACGGCGCCCCGGGCGATGCCGAGGACGACCTGGGTGAGGTCCTCCTCGCTCGCGGGCGCCGCGCCCGTCGCGGGGCGCAGGGACTCGTGGACGGCGACGAGCCGGTCCTGCGTGCGAAGGCTCGTGGTGCGCAGTTGCGGATCCGCCGCCCGTTGAAGGGCGGTGAGGAAGCGTTCCGCCTCGGGGGCGACGGCGCGCAGATCGGCGCGCGAGGCACCTTCTGCCTCATCAATGCGCACCTCGGCCACGGCCGCGAGGAATCCGCCCGGCTCAGCGAGGTCGGCGAGCACACCCGAAAGTAAGGGAACGGCGCCGTCGATCTCATCCGGATCGAGGACGGTGACGGCGAGGAGCGCCGCACCCGTCTCGTGCGCGACGATGCGGGCCTGCGCGGGGGCGATGCCGCGACGGAGCACGAATTCGAGATCGTCATGCACGCCGCGCTCTTCCGCGAGCAGCCGCGCATAGGCGACGACGAAGAGGTTGTCTGCCGCGAGCTCGACGCGTGCGGACGCCGTACACTCGGGTCGCAGCGCCGTGTCCAGGGCGCGGAGAAGCTGGGCGTCCCGGTCGATGCGCGCCTCCGGGAACGCCGTGGGCCAGCCGTGGATCGTCGCCTCGGTGCGCTCGGCGGCGAGGTCGGCGGAGGCATCGAGGCGGATGGTGATGCGTGCCCCGCCGCGCTCGACCCGGTTCTTCGCCCAGGCGAGGAGCTCGCGCAGCGCGGGGAAGGTGTCGGGGAACACCGTCTGGAGGGCGATGCCCGCCTCCAGCATGCGCAAGCGCTCATCTTCGAGGAGGCGGGTGAAGACGGCGATGAGGAGGTCGAGGTCTCCGTACCGTTCCATCCCCAGGGTGAGGAGCGTGCCGTTGGCGAGAGCGGTGAGGAAGAGCGGGGTGAGTCGCGTGACGGCCGTCTCCACCTCGTCGTCGAAGTCGCCCGGGGCGACCCGACCGCGGGCGGCGGAGAGCGGGAGGAAGACACGGTCCGCATCGGGGCGACGGATGATCTCGTGCGCGGCGGCGAGTAGATGCAGTGAGCCCTCGGTCCCCAGGCCGCGGCGTCCGAGGGGGACGAGGATGGGCCGCTCCCCTCCTTCTCGGATCGCGGCGAGGGCGGGGCCGAGCTTCGCATCGGTCGCGGCAAGGAGGAGCGGAGACAGGAGATCGCGTAGCCAGCGGCGCGTGAGCGGCACGACGGGGACGGGGAGGAAGGGGGCCGCGCTGCCGCCGAGCTGCAGGCCCGCGCGCACGGGCCAGGTCAGGCCGCTCGGGGCGAGCGGGGCGATGCGGTGCAGGGGCGCGGCCGCGGCTGCCTCGCTCTCCGGGCGCAGCACGCCGTCGACGGCGCCGAGGCCGAAGGCGAGGCCGTTCTCCTCGCGGAGGAGGTCGCGCAGTCGCGAGGAGGCCGCATCCGGACGCACGGCGGCCGCGGCGGCGATCCATCGTTCCGCCCGCGCGATCGCCGCATCGGGGAGCGCGGCGGCATCCTCCGGGGGTCGCGGCGTGGGGGGCGACTCGGGCATGCATTCAGCCTAGGCCGGGATGCTCGTCTCACCCGGAATTACGGGCGGTTCGCCGCGCGATTTCGTGTTCCCGGAGGCGCCGCGTAGAGTCGCCGCATGAGCGCCGAAGCCCAGCCCGAGATCATCGTCCGTCCCGTCCGCGATGTGGATGCGGAAGCTTTGGGCAGGGTGCATGCGCAGTGCTGGCACGAGACCTACGACCACCTCATCAGCGCCGCCGCCCTCGAGCGC
>JAATFJ010000360.1 GCA_015655255.1 Actinomycetales bacterium
GAGAAATAGCGCGGTAGTTCACGCAGCTTGATTGCCGATCGGTTCACCTGGGCACGATTGGCCGTTCCGCGATTGAGTTGCACCTCGGCGAGGATCTGTCGTTCGCTGTGCTCGAGGCGCGCCCGAATGACGGCGGACTCCGCCCCCTGACGGATCATGGCCTGGTCCGTGGACACACGGTGCGAGCCGAGCGTACTCAGGTAGCCGAGTGACTCAACCAGGTTCGTCTTGCCCTGCCCGTTGCTTCCGACGAAAAGGTTCGCCCCAGCAACAAGGTCGACTTCCGCGGTTTCGTAGTTACGGAAGTCCGTGAGACTCAAATGGCTGACGATCACGCGTGAAGCGCCCTTGTCATGACTCGGCTGTTATGAGTCGGCCTTTTTCACCGCGTGCCCACCGAACTGGTTGCGTAGCGCGGCGACCGCTTTCATGGCCGGCGATTCGCCTGCTTGGCGAGAGACATACCGCGCGAAGATGGACGCGCTGATCGTGGGTACCGGAACAGAGTTCGCCAGCGCTTCCTCGATGGTCCACCGACCTTCGCCGGAATCGTCCACGTATCCTTCGATGTCCTCGAATTCTGGGTCATCTTCAAGGGCGAGCACCAGAAGTTCCAGCAGCCAGGAACGAACAACCGTGCCGCGTTGCCAGGCCTTGAACGTGCCCGTCACATCTTTGATGATGTCTTTTCGCTTGTCCAGGAGTTCGTAGCCCTCGGCATACGCCTCCATCAGCGCATATTCGATGCCGTTGTGGACCATCTTCGCGTAGTGCCCGGCGCCGATCGCACCGACGTGCACGAATCCCTCATCGCGTGGCCCTGCCGGCCGGAGAGCGTCAAACACGGGCATCAGCACCTCGATGTTCTTGTCTTCACCGCCGACCATGAGGCCATAACCGTCCTTCAGCCCCCAGACCCCGCCAGATACGCCAGCATCAACGTATTCGATGCCCTTCTCGGCGGCTAACGCGGCATGGATGATGTCTTCGGTGAAGCGCGAGTTACCACCATCGATGATGATGTCGCCCGCACCCAGCGCCCCGATGACTTCGGTCACCACTGCCGTGGTAATGGCACCGGAGGGAACCATGATCCACACGATCTTCTGGTCTGGCAGAGCTGCGGCGAGCGATTCGATCGAGGGGACATCGGAAACAGCGGGATTCGAGTCGAACCCCGTGACCTCGATCTTGTGCGCTTCCAGACGGGAGCGCATGTTGTTTCCCATTTTTCCGAGGCCGACGAGACCGATGTGCATGAGTGCTTCTTTCGAACGTGAACGAGAGGTCTGAGCCGCCGGTGTCAGCGAAGCAGGAGGTTCGGTTGCAGGAGGTACTTGTAATTGTCCGCCCCGGGCTGATCCTTCGACGACTGACTGGTGATGAGCACCGGACCTGGTTTATTGGGATTCTCCGTCTTTGTGAAAGAGATGCGAACGAACTCGGAATGGACGGCCCCTAAACCGTCGAGGAGGAATGCGGGCTTGAGAGAAACGACCGTGTCTCCTCCGCTGAGGTGCGCGTCGATCGTCTCGGAGGCCTGAGCCTGTTCCGAACCGATCGCCTCCAGCGTCACACCGTCGATCGTGAATGTGAAGCGGAGCGCGGCTTCGCGTTCGAGCACGAGAGAGACGCGGCGCACCGCCTCGATGAGTTCGGCCGTATTGATGACGGCATAGTTGTCGACGGTCTCTGGAAAAAGCCGGCGGACCGGCGGAAAGTTTCCCTTGATGAGAAGCGAGGTCACGGTCTTCTTATCCGCACTGAACGCGATAAGTTCACGATCATCGGAGTTGGTGATCGCCACGGAGATCGTGCCGCTGTGTCCGAAGGTCTTGCCGATCTCCTGGAGCGTGCGTGCGGGGACAAGTGCCGTCACGGCCTCCGAACGCGGATTGTCTCCTGAATCCCATTCGACCTCACGAACCGCGACCCGATAGCGATCGGTGGCGACGAGGGTCAGATTGTTTTCGCCCACCTCGAGCTGCACGCCCGTGATCACCGGGGTCACATCGTCGCGGGAGGCCGCGACGGCCACCTGCGATACAGCGGTCGCGAAAGCCTCGGCTGGCAACAGTCCGGACTGCTCGGATATCTGAGGAAGTGTCGGATACTCCTCGACGGGCATGCTCAGCAGGGTGAAGTTCGCCGAGCCGCAGTGCACGGAGATTCGGCCGTCCTCCGTCGAGAACTGCACGGGCGCATTCGGCAGTCGGCTTGCGATATCCGCCAGAAGCCGGCCTGAGACGAGGATCTTTCCCTCTTCTTCCACCTCTGCCGCGATCTCGGTTTGTGCTGATACCTCATAGTCGAACGATGAGAGGGTGAGCCCCGTTTCTGTCGTCTCGATGAGGATTCCGCTGAGAATCGGCAGGGTAGTGCGCTGAGGCAAGAGCTTTACGGCAAACGAGACAGCCTCGCTGAAGACGTCGCGATTGACTTGGAACTTCATGGCACCCCTTGCCGTACGTCGATGTTTGTTCGGGAGGTTAATACTGGCACAGCAGCCAGGAGTGGCGTCCCCAGGGTTATCTCCCTCAAAATCATTCTTTTTAAAGGACTTAATCTTCTTAACCGCTGTGGGATCTGTGAGTAAGTGGCTCTTCCTCAATCAGATGCGGGAAACTACAGCGTTGTGAGTTGTTGGCGGTTTGTGGTGATTTGAGCATCAACGACTGATGACTGGTTTTCCTTCGCTGGACCGTTCCACAGGGCAGAGCAGGAAATCCACAATCAGTCCGGCGAGTCTCCACAGTTATCCACAGCAGTTTCCACATGTGGGTTCTCGCTCCCCCAAACGGGGGTCAGATGCTCCCGTAGCGGTGATTCTGCTTGATTCTGCTTGTGAGCTCTGTCACCTGGTTATAGATCGAACGACGTTCTTTCATCAGCTCGCTGATCTTCTTGTTGGCGTACATCACGGTGGTGTGATCGCGATTGCCGAACAGCTGGCCGATCTTGGGCAGCGAGAGGTTCGTCATCTCGCGGCAGAGATACATGGCGATCTGGCGAGCCGTCGCGACGGCCTGTGAGCGGGAGGAGCCGTAGAGGTCGTCGACGGAGAGCTTGAAGTACGCGGCGGTGTGGTTGATGATGTCGACCGGCGCGATGACGTTGTCCTCGTCGAGCGTGATGATGTCCTTGAGCACCGTCTGCACGAGCGCCATGTCGACGGGCGTGCGGTTGAGGCTCGCGAACGCGGTGACGCGGATGAGCGTGCCCTCGAGCTCGCGGATGTTCGACGAGACCTTCGACGCCATGAACTCGAGGATGTCGTCCGGCACCTGCAGCCGCTCGCTCTGCGCCTTCTTCCGCAGGATCGCGATGCGGGTTTCGAGGTCGGGCGCCTGCACGTCGGTGATGAGGCCCCACTCGAAGCGTGAGCGCATGCGGTCCTCGAATCCCGTGAGCTGGCGCGGCGCGAGGTCGCTCGTGATGACGACCTGCTTGTTGTGGTCGTGCAGGGTGTTGAAGGTGTGGAAGAACGCCTCCTGCGTCGAGTCCTTGCCCTGCAGGAACTGGATGTCGTCGATGAGCAGGATGTCGATCTCGCGATAGCGCGATTGGAAGACCGACGCGCGGTTGTTCGCGATCGAGTTGATGAAGTCGTTCGTGAACTCCTCCGAGCTCACGTAGCGCACGCGGATGCCGGGGTAGAGGCTCTCCGCGTAGTGGCCGATCGCGTGCAACAGGTGGGTCTTGCCGAGGCCCGACTCGCCGTAGATGAAGAGCGGGTTGTAGGCCTTGGCCGGCGCTTCGGCGACGGCGACGGCCGCGGCGTGCGCGAAGCGGTTGGACCCGCCGATGACGAAGTTGTCGAAGCTGTACTTGGAGTTGAGGCGCGAGTCGGACCGGCGGGTGACGACGTCGGGCACGGGCGTCGGCACGGGGCTCTCGACGTACGCCTCGACGGGAGAGCTCACGACCGGCTCGATGTCGTCGCGCATGATCTCCGGGTTGACGACGATCGCGAACGTCGTGACGTCCGGCAGACCGAGTCCCGCGATCGCGTGCAGAAGGGGAACGCGGATGCGCTGCTCGAGCATGCCGCGCGTGAGCTCGTTGGGCACCTCGAGGTAGAGGGTGCCGGCCATGACGCCGCGCGGCTCGACGAGGGCGAGGAACCCCTGCAGCTGTGGCGTGATGCGATCGTCGGCGACGAGGGTTGCGAGAACCGAGCGCCAGATCTCCTCCGTGGAGTCTGATGCCTCAGCCATCGTCACCTATCCGTCGTCCAAGCGATCGTCCACATCGTCGTCCGCGCCGGGAGGGCGCGGACGCGGGCTTCAGGTGCGCTGTCCCCCCGCAGACCAACGTCCCTACACCTTAGACGGCTTCGGCATGTCGTTACCAACCCGCGCTGCTCCGATGTGGATAATAGTTCGTTCACCCGCCCAGCGTTTGACCAGAGACGCCGGACGCCCTATTTTTAATCAGTTGACTTCAGCCGCTGTGGCTGCCCAGCTTCCTTCTGTCCCCCGGCACGTGCTGCTGGGCCGTGGAGATACGACTATGACCAAGCGAACCTTCCAGCCGAACAACCGTCGTCGCGCCAAGGTGCACGGCTTCCGCCTGCGGATGCGCACCCGCGCGGGCCGCGCGATCCTGGCGGCGCGTCGCCGCAAGGGTCGCACCGAGCTCTCCGCCTGAGCGCTTCCGTGCTGCCCCGAGCCCATCGGGTCGTGCGCTCGGCCGAGTTCCGGTCGGTCGTGCGGCGCGGCCGGCGCGCCGGCTCGCGGCTCCTCGTGGTGCATGCGGCACGCACCGGGGATCATGCGGCGCGATTCGGCTATGTCGTCGGATCGGCCGTCGGCAACGCGGTGACTCGCAACCGTGTGCGGAGGCGTCTGCGCGCGGCGAGCGCGGAGCTCCTTCCCGTCGCCGGCTCCGGCGTCGCGGTCGTCGTGCGGGCGCTGCCGCCCGCCGCGGACGCGAGCTGGGCCGAGCTGCGTTGCGAGCTGCACGGGCTCGCGCGAGCAACCGGGGTGACGCCATGAGCGCGGCGGTGCAGGCCGTCGCGCGCCGGCCGGACGCGGTCGAGTGGATGCTCCTGCTCCCCCGTAACGTGTGCGTCGTGATCCTGCGCGCCTACCGCACGATCATCTCCCCGCTGTACGGCGAGGTCTGCCGGTACTATCCCAGCTGCTCGGCCTATGCTCTCGAGGCGATCCAGAAGCACGGGGTCGTGCGAGGCGTCTGGCTCGGATCGCGTCGGATCGCGCGCTGCCACCCGTGGGCCGCGGGCGGAGTCGACGACGTGCCCGAGCCGCGCGTCCGCCGCTACGCCATCACTCGCTTCGGCTTCGTCACTCCCGCCTCCGGAAAGGGCTGAACCTCACCTCCCATGGACATCATCGGTACCGTCCTCTGGCCCATCAAGTGGGTGATCGAGGCAGTTCTCGTCGGCTTCCACACCCTTTGGACGGCCCTCGGGATGAACCCCGCCGGCGGCCTCACGTGGGTCCTGTCGATCGTCGGCCTCGTCGTCGTCGTGCGCGCGGCGCTCATCCCCATCTTCGTGCGCCAGATCAAGAGCCAGCGGCGGATGATGGAGATCGCCCCGCAGCTCAAGAAGATCCAGGACAAGTACCGGGGCAAGCGCGACCAGTTCTCGCGCGAGGCGATGTCGCGCGAGACGATGGAGCTGTATCGCAAGGCGGGCACGAACCCGTTCTCGTCGTGTCTGCCGCTGCTCATCCAGATGCCGATCTTCTTCAGCCTCTTCTCCGTGCTCAACGAAGCGAAGCAGGAGCATGCGGGCATCGGCTTCCTCACCAAGCAGCTCGCGGTCGAGTTCGGACGCGACGCGTCCCTCTTCGGGGTCGCTCCGCTGCACATGAGCTTCAGCGACGCGCTCAACGCGCACCCTCCGGCCGTCGCGGTCATGGTGGTCGCTGCCGTCATGGTCGCGATCATGACGGCCTCGCAGTTCTTCACCCAGCTGCAGATGGTCTCGAAGAACATGTCGCCGGAGACGAAGGCGAGCCCGCAGTTCCGTCAGCAGCGCATCCTGCTGTACCTGCTTCCGTTCGTGTTCCTCTTCTCCGGATTCACGTTCGCGATCGGCCTCATGTTCTACTGGCTCACCTCGAACCTGTGGACGATGGTGCAGCAGTTCGTGGTCATTCGGAACATGCCGACGCCGGGCAGCGAGGCGGCGCTCGCCCGCGAGGCGCGTCTCGCGCGTCGTCGCCAGCGTCGCGGTGTCACGGAGGAGCCCGCGCCCGCGGCCGCGGGGGACGTCGTCGTCGCTCCGCCGATCCGCAAGACGACTCAGAGGCAGCAGCCGGTGAGCAAGAATCGAGCGAAGAAGCAGGGTGGGGGCGCACGATGAGCGACACGGCACGGCCGACGGAGGAGCCGGAGGAGCTCGAGGGTCAGGCGGCGCCCGGGGCGGAGGAGCTCGAGGAGGAGGGCGACATCGCCGCCGACTACATCGAGGAGCTCCTCGATATCACCGATCTCGATGGCGACATCGACATCAGCGTGCGAGCGGGGCGCAGCTACATATCGGTGACGGGCGGCTCAGAGAGCAATCTGCGCGTGCTGTCCAAGCCCGACACGGTCGCGGCGCTTCAGGAGCTCGCGCGTATCGCGGTCCAGACGAAGACCGGCCGGTACTCGCGCCTCATCCTCGATGTCGCGGGGTCCCGCGACGCGCGTGCGGAGGAGCTCGCGGGCCTGGTCGATCACGCGATCGCGCGGATCGAGGAGGGTGCGGCGGCGGTCTCGCTTCCGCCCATGTCGAGCTACGAGCGGAAGCTCGTGCACGACCTCGTCGCGGAGCGGGGCTACCACTCCGAGTCGGAAGGCGAGGGTCGCGATCGTCACACCGTGATCCGGCGGCATTAGTTTCACGTGAAACATTGATGGCGCTCGAACCAGAGCCCGCTGTCGCGACCGAGGTCTTGGGCGACGCGATCGCGGGAGTACGCGAGTTCGCGACCCATCTTGCAGACGACGGGGAGAAGCTCGGCCTCATCGGACCCCGGGAGGCGGAGCGGCTGTGGTCGCGGCACCTGCTCAACTGCGGGCTCGTGGCGCCGCTCCTACGACCCGGGCGAGTCGGTGACGTCGGGAGCGGCGCGGGGCTGCCGGGCATCGTGCTCGCGCTCGCGCGCCCGGACGTCAGTTTCATGCTCATCGAGCCGATGGAACGACGGGTGGAGTGGCTGCGCGACGAGGCGGAGCGGCTCGGCCTCGCGAACGTCGAGGTGGTGCGCGGCCGCGCGCAGGAGATTCCGCTCGAGGGCGCGCTCGACCAGGTGACGGCTCGCGCGGTGGCGTCCCTCGATCGCCTCATCCCCCTGTGCGCCCGGCTTGTCCGGGCGGGCGGCGAGCTCGTGCTCATGAAGGGCGCTCGGGTGGAAGAGGAGCTCGCCGCGGCGGCGAAGGCGGTACGGAAGGCGCGGCTCTCGCATGTCGAGGTGCTCACGCTCGGCCGGGGCGTGGTGCCCGAGGAGACGCGAGTCGTTCGGGCTACAGTGGGATGAGGTCGTCTCCGCAGCCCACACATTCGTCGGTACGAGATCGGTTGACGTTTCACGTGAAACACAGCGAAGGGATGAGCTGCCGGTGAGCGCGGACAACCCGTTCGATGAGAGCACGCCGCTCGCGCGCGAGATCGCCGAGATGGCGAGACGGCGGCAACTGCTCGCGGAGAACAGCCTGCGGCTTCCCGAGACGACCCGCATCATCACCGTCGCGAACCAGAAGGGCGGTGTCGGCAAGACCACGACGACCGTCAACCTCGCGACGGCGCTCGCGCGCGGTGGAGCACGCGTGCTCGTCATCGACCTCGACCCGCAGGGCAACGCCTCGACCGCGCTCGGCGTCGAGCACCGGTCCGAGACGAGGAGCATCTATGACGTGCTCGTCGGCGACACATCGATCGCATCCGTCGTGCAGTCGAGCCCGGAGTCGCCGAACCTGTCGTGTGTCCCGGCCACGATCCACCTCGCGGGCGCCGAGATCGAGCTCGTCTCGATGGTCGCACGCGAGCAGCGGCTGTCGCGCGCTCTCGACGAGTACCTCACCAGCGTCGAGGGCCGCATCCACTACGTCTTCATCGACTGCCCGCCCTCGCTCGGCCTGCTGACGATCAACGCGTTCGTGGCCGCGCGCGAGGTGCTCATCCC
>JAATFJ010000268.1 GCA_015655255.1 Actinomycetales bacterium
GGGTTGGGCCAATGGATGAGGTGCAGGTCCGTGGCGTCCACACCCAGTCGGAACCTGCTCTCCTCGATGCTCCAGGGCGCTTTATCCGCGGGGTGGTGTCGCCCGGGGAGCTTTGTCGTCACGACGACGTCGGCCCGTGCCGTCTCGGCCCGGGCGACGCCCGCACCCACGGCCCCCTCGTTCTCGTAGTTGAAGGCGGAGTCCACGAGCCGATATCCCACATCGATGCCCGCGGCGACGGCTGCGGCCCCCGCTTCCCCTCGGAGACCGTACGTCCCCAGTCCCAGTGCGGGAAGCTGAAAACCGTTGTGAGCGGTGAACGTGGGCACGGTCGTCATGGGGAGCTCCTCGGGGATCGTGCTTCCAGCCTAAGCCGTCGACAAGGCCCACGCGCGGTATGTGACGTCCCGGGGCGCTAGGTTGGACACGTGAACGCCAGCCCCGAACAGCAGCGCATCCTCCTCGACGTCGCCGAGCGGGATCAGCGCCTTGCGCGCCTCGCCCCGCTCCGCACCCGTCCGCCCCAGACGGAACGGATCGCCGAGCTTGTGGCGCTCCGTCAGGAGCAGCTGCGTGAGCTGACCGAGAAGACGGGTGTCCTCGACGATGCGCGCGCGGAGCTGCGCCGCGTGGAGGCGGACGTCACCGTGGCGGAGCAGCGCAAGAACCGGGACGAGGAGCGGCTCATCGCCGCCACGAGTCCCAAGGATGCGCAGGCCTTGGAACGCGAGCTCGACAGCCTCGCCCGTCGGCTCCACGACCTGGAGGACGTCCAGCTCGACATCATGGCGCGCGTCGAAGACGCCGAGGGAATTGTCGCCGCACAGCAGTCGCTCATCGACGCGACCACGGCAGAGGGCACGGCCCTCACCGCGGCCGCCAAGGGAGAAATGGCTGCCGCGGGTGCGGAGTACGAACGGCTCGCGGCGGAGCGGACGACGCTCAGCGGCTCGGTCGCCGAGGCCCTCCTGGCCGATTACGATCGTCGCGCACAGCGGAATGCCGGAGCGGCCCTGCTGCGACGGGGGACGTGCGAGGGCTGTCGCATGGTGCTTCCCGGCACCGAGCTGAACACGATCCGCCAGCTCGCCGACGACGTGATCGTCTCCTGTCCCGAGTGCGGCTGCATCCTTGTCCGCACGGACGAATCCGGCATCTGACCCCTCGTGGTCCCCACGATGTCCGAGGCACGGGGGACAATCGGTGCGATGGGACAGGAGGAGCGCGCGGCGCAGGGGACGGAGCGAAGGCTCCTCCTCGTCGCCGATGCCGATGAGCGTTGGCTCGCCGTCACCGTAGGAGACGACGGTGCCGCCGGAGCACGTGAGACGCTGACGAGCGCGGCGCTGCGCACCTTCGTCGCCGAGGAAGAACAGCAGGAGGTGCGCTGGATCATCCGGAGCGCGCGCGAGGTCTACGGGCCGCTTCTCGCCCGCGGTATCCGGCTGGGGCGGACGCACGACCTCGTGCTGTGCCATGCGATCCTCCGTGACACCGCCGCTGTCGCCGTCCCCCTGGCAGGAGACCCTGCGTGGCGACCCGCCGACCCCACGGGTGCCGAGTTGCCTGTGCGGACCCTCTTCGACGGCTTCACGGCCGTCGACAAGCAGAGCGACGACACCGCGGCGGGGGACTCCGTCGAGGGGCTTCTCGCACAGTATCGGGCGCAGCGGCGTGTGATCGCGGCCTCGGCGGATGGACGTCTCGGGCTGCTGTGCGCGGCAGAATCGGCGGGCGGGCTCGTCGCCGAGGAGATGAGGGCGGCGGGCCTGCCCTGGGATGCCGAGGCCCACGATCGCATCCTCACCGCGGCGCTCGGTCCGCGCCCTTTGGGCACAGCGCTTCCTGCGAAGATGACCGAGCTCGCCGCCGAGATCCGGGCCCTCCTCGGCGATCCGCAGGCCGGCCTCGACAGCCCGCGCCGGTTGTTGCGCTCCCTGCACCGCATCGGCGTCTTCGCGGAGTCGACCTCCCGCTGGGAGCTCGCTCGCCATGACCACCCCGTCATCGCGCCGCTCCTCGCCTAAACGCCTCGCCCGCCTCCTCACCGCGAACGGATGGGCATGGCTCGACGAATGGGTCGTCGCGCGCCGGTTCCGCCCCGTCTACATCCCGGGCGGTGTCGTGACCGGCCGCTGGGCGTCGGCGGGCGGAGGAGCGCTGCAGCTACCCCGTTCGCTGCGTCCTGCGGTGCGTGCCGATGAGGGCTGGACCCTCGTCGTCGCCGATGTCGCCCAGCTGGAGCCGCGCATGCTCGCGGGCATCGCGCGCGACGAGCGCATGGCGCGCGCGGCCCGCGGCACCGACCTCTACGCGGGCGTGATCGCCTCCGGTGCCGTCGCCACGCGTGAAGAAGCGAAATACGCCGTCCTCGGCGCGATGTACGGCGCCACCACGGGGGATAGCGGACGCCTCGTGCCGCGCCTCCGACGTGTGTTTCCCCAGGCCATGCACCTCGTGGATGAGGCCGCGAGGGTGGGGGAGGATGGGGGAGTGGTCTCCACCCTCCTCGGTCGCACCGCCCCTCCTCCGGATGCCGCATGGACGCTCCTGCAGCGCACCGCCTCCGACGCCGACGCCGATCCGGCGCTCGTCCGCCGCGCCCGCCAGCAGGCGAGGGATCGAGGACGGTTCACGCGCAACTTCGTCGTCCAGGGCACGGCCGCGGAATGGTCGCTCATCTGGCTCGCCGAGATCCGCTACCGCCTGCAGTCGTTGCCGGAGGACGCGCATCCCGCACCCACCTCCGCACCCTTCGACCGGCGCGCCCACCTCGCCTTCTTCCTCCACGACGAGGTCATCCTGCACGTTCCCGCCGCGCAGGCGGAGGCCGCCGCGGAGGCGGTGCGGGAAGCGGCCGCCGCCGCGACGCGACGTCTGTTCGGGGACTTCCCCCTTGATGTGCCCCTGGACCTGCGCATCGCGGAGACGGCGGAGAAGTAGACTGGTCCCTGCGAATGGGTCGGCTGGACGGTCGCGTGGCGGTTCGCCGCACCGAGGAACGTCCGGGCTCCGCAGGGCAGGGCGGTGGGTAACACCCACCCGGAGCAATCCGCGAGACAGTGCCACAGAGAGAAGACCGCCGGGGCGACCCGGTAAGGGTGAAAGGGTGGTGTAAGAGACCACCGGGGATCATGGTGACATGGTCCGCCAGGTAAACCTCGCCCGGAGCAAGGTCAGACAGAGGATGATGACGCGGCTCGCCGAGTCCTCGGGTAGACCGCTGGAACGGCACGGCAACGTGTCGTCGAGAGAGATGGCCGTCGAAGGACGCCCCGAGAGGGACTCCGGAACAGAACCCGGCGTACAGGTCGGCCCATTCGCCCCACACACACGACGCGCCTCCTCGGGCAGAGCCCGGGAAGGCGCGTCGAGGATGAGGGAGTGCTCAGTCTCCGGCGAGCGAGGCTGCGCCGATGATACCGGAGGAGTTGCGGTGGATCGCCGCAACGATGGGGGTCTTCAGGTCGAGTAGCGGAAGGAAGCTTTCCGGGTGCTTGGAGACGCCGCCGCCGACGACGAAGAGGTCGGGGCTGAAGAGGAATTCCACATGGCTGTAGAACACCTGCAGCCGTGCGGCCCAGTCCTCCCAGCTGAGGTTGTCCCGCTCCATCGCCGAATAGGCAGTCCATTTCTCGATGGAGTCGCCCTTGTACTGCAGGTGGCCGAGCTCCGTGTTCGGCAGGAGGATGCCGTCGTAGAGGAACGCGGAGCCGATCCCCGTGCCCAGCGTGGTGAGGATCGTGAGCCCCTGCGCGCCTCGCGCCGCGCCGTGGCGGACCTCCGCGACGCCTGCCGCATCCGCATCGTTGACGAAGGTGATCTCGCGGCCGAGACCTTTCTCGAAGAACGTCTCCGCCTCAAACCCCAGCCATTCCTCCGAGACGTTGGCGGCGGAGAGGGTGCGCCCGTGCTTGACGATCGTGGGGAATGCCACGCCGAGTGGCAGGGAGGAGGTGTTCACGCCGAGGGTGTCGAGCACCTTGCGGACGGCGTCGAGGACGTCGTCAGGGGAAGCGCCCTTCGGCGTAGGGACGCGGATGCGATCCGACGCCAGTGTTCCGTGCGTGAGGTCGACGATGCCTGCTTTGATTCCCGTGCCGCCGATGTCGACGCCGATCGCTTCTGCCATGACGAATAGCCTATCGATCCCGCGTAGCGACAGTAGGATCATGACAGGCACTTTTCTGAAGGGTTCGGCGATGCAGAGCGACGAGAACAAGTACTGGTACAACAGCGCGACCGGCGAGACCGAGTACGGACTCGTCTCGCCCTCGATCGATCGCATCGGCCCCTTCGATACCGCCGAGGATGCAGCGAGGGCGCCCGAGACGTTGCGGGAACGCTCGCGGCGGTGGGCCGCGGAGGATGCCGCGGAAGACGACTGGTCCGGCACAGACAAGGGCGACGGAGAGTAGGAATGGACGATAAGCAGAGGGACTTCGTGCTGCGCACGATCGAGGAGCGCGGCGTGAAGTTCGTCCGCCTCTGGTTCACCGATGTCATCGGCACGCTGAAGTCGGTGGCGATCGCCCCCGCCGAGGTGGAGGGTGCCTTCGCCGAGGGGATCGGTTTCGACGGGTCAGCGATCGAAGGGCTCACCCGCACCCATGAGTCCGACCTGCTCGCGCAGCCGGACCCGACGACCTTCCAGACCCTGCCCTGGCGGGGGGAGGTGGATCCCACTGCGCGGATGTTCTGCGATATCACGACGCCGGACGGCCAGCCCGCCGTCGCCGACCCGCGGCACGTCCTCAAGCGAACACTCGCGAAGGCCGCCGATGCGGGCTTCACCTTTTACACGCACCCGGAGATCGAGTTCTATCTGCTGAAGTCGTCGAACTTCGGGCCGGAAGGTCCGGTCCCCGTCGACGCCGCCGGCTACTTCGATAACGTCCCCGGTGGCACGGCGCACGATTTCCGTCGACGCTCTGTGCGCATGCTCGAAGACCTCGGTATCTCCGTGGAGTTCAGCCACCACGAGGGCGGGCCCGGTCAGAACGAGATCGATCTCCGCTACGCGGATGCGCTGACGATGGCCGACAACGTCATGACGTTCCGCACCGTCGTCAAGGAGGTCGCCATCGAGCAGGGTGTGTACGCGACCTTCATGCCCAAGCCACTCAGCGACCACCCCGGCAGCGGCATGCACACGCATATGTCCCTGTTCGAGGGAGATCAGAACGCCTTCTTAGAGGAGGGCGCGACCTACCAGCTCTCCCAGACCGGACGGCACTTTATCGCGGGTCTGCTCCGCCACGCCAACGAGATCTCTGCGGTGACGAACCAGTTCGTCAACTCGTACAAGCGGCTCTGGGGCGGAGACGAGGCGCCGAGCTTCGTCACCTGGGGGCGCAACAACCGTTCCGCCCTCGTGCGCGTGCCCATGTACAAGCCCACGAAGGGGCAGTCCTCGCGCGTCGAATACCGCGCGCTCGACTCCGCCGCCAACCCGTACCTTGCCTACGCCCTCCTGCTCGCGGCCGGACTCAAGGGCATCGAGGAGGAGTACGAGCTGCCGACCGAGGCGGAGGACAACGTGTGGTCTCTCAC
>JAATFJ010000276.1 GCA_015655255.1 Actinomycetales bacterium
ACTCGGCGAGTTCGTAAAGAGCCCGTCCTCGACCATCGAGCCGCCCGTCGCCCGCAAGCTGCGCGCGGCGATCGAGGCCGATGGCGCCGCGCGCCCCGCCGAGAAGGCGGCAACGCCCGCGCCGCAGTCGCGGTCGACGGCGCCGACCCCCGGGCCCAAGCCCGGCCCCAAGCCGGGTCCGGCCCCCTCCGCCCGTGAGGCGAATCCCGCCGAGCAGGTCGCGCCCGCTCCGCAGCAGGCCGCGCCCGCTCCGCAGGAACATCCCGCGACCCCGCAGGCGCCCAAGCCGCAGTCGTCCGCTCCCCGTCCCGGCGGCGCCCCGCGCCCGGGGAACAACCCGTTCTCCTCCTCGCAGGGTATGGGGCAGCGCCCCGCGGGCCCCCGTCCGGGGAACAACCCCTTCGCTTCCGCTCAGGGTATGGGGCAGCGTCCCACCCCGGGAAACATCCCGCGCCCGCAGGCGCCGCGTCCCGGCGCCCCGCGTCCGGGTGCGCCGCGTCCGGGCGCTCCCCGTCCCGGCGCTCCGCGTGGCGGCCAGGGCGGTCGTCCCGGCGGCGCTCCGTTCCAGCAGCGTTCCGGCGGTCCCGGTCGTCCCGGTGGCGCCGGCGGCGCTCCCGGTGCCGGGGGCTTCCAGCGTCCCGGCGGCGGTTTCGCCGGTCGTCCCGGTGGCGGCGGTGGCCGTGGTCGGGGCCCCGGCGGTGGTACCGCGGGTGCCTTCGGTAAGGGCGGCGGCAAGAGCAAGCAGCGCAAGTCGCGGCGGGCGAAGCGGCAAGAATTCGAGATGAGGGATGCCCCGGTCGTTGGCGGCGTCAACGTCACGCGCGGCAACGGCGAGATCATTCGCATGCGTCGCGGTGCCTCGATCTCGGACTTCGCGGACAAGATCGAGACGCTCACCGGCTACACGGTGCAGCCGGGAACGCTCGTCACGATCCTCTTCAACCTCGGTGAGATGGCGACGGCGACGGAGTCCCTCGACGAGGCCACCTTCGAGGTCCTCGGTGCCGAGCTCGGCTACAAGATCCAGATGGTCTCCCCGGAGGACGAGGACAAAGAGCTCCTCGAGGGCTTCGGCCTCGACCTCGCCCAGGAGCTGGAGGACGAGGACGATGCCGATCTCGAGATCCGCCCGCCCGTGGTCACCGTCATGGGTCACGTCGACCACGGGAAGACCCGCCTCCTCGACGCCATTCGCAAGACCAACGTCATCGAGGGCGAGGCCGGTGGCATCACCCAGCACATCGGTGCCTACCAGGTATGGACGGAGCACGACGGACACGAGCGCGCGATCACCTTCATCGACACCCCCGGTCACGAGGCCTTCACGGCCATGCGTGCCCGCGGTGCCCAGGTGACGGACCTCGCGATCCTCGTGGTCGCCGCCGACGACGGCATCATGCCGCAGACGGTGGAGGCCCTCAACCACGCGCAGGCCGCGAATGTGCCGATCGTCGTGGCAGTCAACAAGGTCGACAAGCCCGAGGCGAACCCCGCCAAGGTGCGTCAGCAGCTCACCGAGTACGGCCTCGTTGCGGAGGAGTACGGCGGGGACGTCCTGTTCGTCGATGTCTCGGCGCGGGCGAACACGGGTATCCAGGATCTCCTCGATGCCGTGCTGCTCACCGCCGACGCCGGTCTCGACCTGCGTGCGAACCCGAACAAGGCCGCCCGCGGTGTCGCGATCGAGGCGAAGCTCGACAAGGGCCGCGGTTCGGTCGCGACCGTCCTCATCCAGTCCGGAACGCTCCATGTCGGCGATGCCATCGTCGCGGGCACCGCGTACGGACGCGTGCGGGCAATGCTCGACGAGAACGGCGATACGGTCGACGAGGCAGCGCCCTCCCGTCCGGTTCAGGTGCAGGGTCTCAACTCGGTTCCCCGCGCCGGGGACGTCTTCATCGTTACAGAGGAAGACCGCATGGCCCGGCAGATCGCGGAGAAGCGCGAGGCCGTCGAACGCAACGCGCAGCTGGCCAAGGCCCGCAAGCGCATCTCGCTCGAGGACTTCACCCGTGCACTCGAAGAGGGCAAGGTCGAATCGCTCAACCTCATCATCAAGGGTGACGTTTCCGGAGCCGTTGAGGCTCTCGAGGAGTCGCTGCTCAAGATCGAGGTAGATGACTCCGTGCAGCTGCGCATCATCCACCGCGGTGTCGGTGCGATCACCGAGTCCGATGTGAACCTCGCGACGATCGACAATGCGATCATCGTGGGCTTCAACGTCCGCCCCGATACGAAGGCGCGAGAGCGCGCCGCTCGCGAGGGCGTGGACATCCGGTTCTACTCGGTGATCTACAACGCCATCGACGAGATCGAGAACTCCCTCAAGGGCATGCTCAAGCCGGAGTTCGAAGG
>JAATFJ010000373.1 GCA_015655255.1 Actinomycetales bacterium
CGCCCTTGAAGAAGACGTCGAAGCGCAGCTGCTCCCAGACCTCCAGCTTGTCGGGAACGGTCTCCGCGCGGGCCTCGTCCACGTAGTCGACGTGCTGCACGATCTCGAGCCGCTCCCGCAGCGGGACGACCGGGGTGATCCCCTTGGTGGCCGCCAGCATCTCGTCGGAGACGACGCCGGCGATGAGATAGTCGCATCGGCTGCGCGCGTTGGCGAGCAGGTTGAGGTGCCCGATATGGAAGAGGTCGAAGGCCCCTGCCGCGTAACCGACTCGCATCAGTACCCTCCGATCGCGAGGACCACGACGCGCACGGTGCGGGCGAGGATGGCCAGGTCGCCGCGGATGGTCCAGCGGCGCACGTAGTCGAGGTCGAGGCTCAGCCCCTGCTCCCATCCGAGGTCGCTGCGCCCGCGGATCTGCCACGGGCCGGTGATGCCGGGCTTCACCGCGAGCCGAAGCCTGGTGTGCTCGTCGTATCCCTCGACCTCGTCGGGCAGGGCGGGGCGGGGGCCGACCAGGCTCATGTGGCCGAGGATCACGTTCAGCAGCTGGGGGAGCTCGTCGAGGGAGTGCCGGCGCAGCAGCCTGCCGACCCGGGTGACGCGGGGGTCCTCGCGGAGCTTGAAGAGCGGGCCGTCGGCCTCGTTCAACGGCAGCAGACGTTCCCTGACGGACTCCGCCCCGACCACCATCGAGCGGAACTTCACGATGCGGAAGCGGGTGTGGTCCCGTCCGACCCGGATCTGCCGGAAGAGCACCGGGCCGCCGTCCTCGAGCGCGATGGCGAGCGCGATGACGAGCATGACCGGGAGAGACGCCACGAGCGCCAGGCTCGAGAGGCCGATGTCCAGCGCTCGTTTCCCGGCGTAGCGGGCCGCGACGGCGCGCTCGCGCTCGAGGTTCTGAAACATGGATGCTTCCTTCGGGCAAGGAGGGGCAACATCCGCGGGCAGGGCGGTGTCGATGGCACGCCGAGGACCGCAGGAGGCGAAGGCGTTTCGGGTGCACTCCGCCCGACGTCGGGCTCCGTGGGGTTTACAAATAATGTAGCGCTAAAGTTAAACGTAAAGTAATCAGATGTCAAGCGTCAACTTCGCGCCGGCCCCCGTGTGGCAGGGAAAATGACGGAATCTGACCGCGTTACTGGTAACTCGCGTGTCTCCAGCGGCCGCCGCAAAATTCCATCGTTATGCTTTGACCAGGTTTATCGCTACATTTAGCAACGTGAAGGTGGATGTGAGTCAACGCGTCACCATCGCCCAGGTCGCGGCTCATGCCGGCGTCTCGCCGATGACGGTGTCCAACGTGCTCAACGAGCGCCCCGGCGCCTCGGACGCGACCCGTCAGCGTGTGCTGAACAGCGCGAGGACCCTCGGCTATGTGCCGAACTTCGCCGCCCGCGGGCTCAAGGCGGGCCGCGTCGGCCTGGTGGGCGTCGCGCTCGCCGATCTCACCAGCCAGTACGCGCTCGAGATCATCCGCGGGATCTCCGAGGAACTCGCCGTGCCGGAGATCGAGATCCTGATCGGCGCGGCGCCCGCGGGGGAGGATCACGAGCAGGCGAGGCTGGAGATGTTCTCCAAAGGCCTCACCGACGGGCTCATCCTCATTGCGCCGGTCCTCGCAGACGAGACCGTCGCGATGCTGCGCCGCTCACGGCAGCCGATCGTCGTCGTGGATCCCCGCCGCTTCGACTGCCCCTTCCCCAACGTGGTCATCGACAACTACGGCGGGATGCGCTCATTGACCGAGCGCGTGCTCGCCGCGGGGCACAGCGACATCCTCTTCCTCTCGGGGAACCCCGCCTTCGACACCTCGGAGGAGCGTCGCAACGCCTTCATCGAGGCGACCTCGCTCGCCGGTGTCTCAGCGGATCGCATCGCCTATCGTGGCGAGGGATTCACCTACGAGGACGGCTTCGACGCCGTGAGCACCTTCTTGCGCGAGCAGGTTCCCACCGCGATCATCGCGAGCTCCGACATCCAGGCGTTCGGTGCGATCGACGCAGTGCGCGCCATCGGGCTCCGCATCCCGGAGGACGTCTCGGTCGTGGGGTTCGACGACGTGCCGCAGGCCGCGAACTCCTTCCCCGGACTCACCACGGTGCGCCAACCGCTCGCCGACATGGGGCGCATCGCCACCCGGACGCTGCTGTCCGCTCTGGACGGCACCCCTCCGATCCAGCACCGGATCGAGCTGCAGACAACCCTCATCGAGCGGGGTTCGCTCGGACCGCCGAGATCGGATGCGGACAGCTAGCGCGTTTGCCGGGCGTTTACCTCTCGTCGCGAACCTCCCGGTATGAGGGCGGACGCGACGCCGTGACGAGGTACCAGGACCTCGCCGCCTCGCTGCGGCGCCGGA
>JAATFJ010000367.1 GCA_015655255.1 Actinomycetales bacterium
CATCGCCTTCCGCATCATGGTGCGCATCGGACGGTTGCCCGAGCCGCGGAGGTGGTTCGGATGAGCGTCCTCACAGATGCCGCGCTCGCCGTGCTCCTGGGCGGGCTCTTCGCGGTGGGGGTGCTGTGCATGCTCGCGGCGCTGCCGCGGTGGCGAGCCGTGTCGCTGACGACGCGCATCGCACCGTATGTGCGCGATGTCGTCGCCGATGCCGATCTGCCGGTGGGGATCCTGCCGTCCGCGGGGGTGCTGCCCTCGCGTGCCCGGGGTATCGGCGAGAGGGTTCGCGGGCTCATCGGCGGCGCGGCGGGCGGGGAGGCGCTCGCGCGTCGCCTCGCGCAGGCCGATAGCGCGCGCGATGCGGTCTCGTTCCGCGCGCGGCAGCTCGTCTGGGGGCTCGTCGGGCTGGGGACCGGCGCCGTGCTCGCCATCGCGGGGGCGCTGTCCGGTCGCGCCACCGCTTCCGCGGTCGTGCTCCCCGTTATCCTCGCCGTGTCCGCCGCGCTCGCTCCCGATCTGCTGCTGACCTGGCGGGTGAAGGCGCGCATGACGCGGGTCGCCGAGGAACTTCCCACGACCTTGGAGTTTCTTGCGCTGTGCCTCTCTGCGGGGGAGAGTCTGCTCGATGCGCTGCGCCGCGTCGCCGCCGTGGGCTCGGGGGAGCTCACCGCGGAACTCCATGCCGTCGTGATCGCCGTGCGCACCGGATCGCCGCTCGCCGACGCGCTCGCGGAACTGACGCGCAAGCTGCAGTTCGCCGAGCTCGGCCGCGCGGTGGACCAGGTCGTCGCCGCGCTGGAGCACGGCGCCCCGCTTGCGGGAGTGCTGCACGCCCAGGCTGGAGACGCACGTGAGGAGTCGAAACGGGTCCTCATCGAGCAGGCGGGCCGACGCGAGATCCTCATGCTCCTTCCCGTCGTCTTCCTCATCCTCCCGTTGTCCGTCCTCTTCGCCGTGTTCCCCGGCGTCTTCATCCTCCGGCTCGGCATCGGCTGAGCCGCCATCCCACTCTCGAAGCAAAGGAAACGATCATGGGAAGAATCCGCACCGCATGGGGCCGTGTCCGCGCCGCCGGCCAGGGCCTCCTCCGCGATGAGACGGGCGATGTGCCGGGCTGGGTACTCGTGACGCTCATGACGGCGGGGCTGGTGATGGTGATCTGGCTCGCGGCGGGCGATGCCCTCGCCGGTCTGTTCGAGCGCGCGATCGCGATGGTCTCCGGTATCTGAGATGTCGGACGGCGTCGCCGACGAGCGAGGATCGAGCCCCGTGGAGTTCGTCCTCGTCGGCTCTCTCCTCACCGCGCTCGTGCTCGCGGTGCTGCAGCTCGCGCTCGCGATGTATGTGCACAACATCGCCCACGATGCGGCGGCGGAAGGCGCGCACTACGCCGCGCTCGCCGATGTCGACCCGCGCGAGGGTGCGGAGCGCACCCGGCGGATGCTCGCGCAGGGCGTGGGAGAGTCCTATGCGGGAGACGTGACGGCCGAGCTCGACACCCGCGGCCTCGTTCCCGTCGTGATCGTCCGCGTGCGCACGACGCTGCCGCTCATCGGCCTCCTCGGCATTCCCTCCGGGTGGGAGGTGACGGCGGATGCTCCGCGAGAGACACTGGGCGATCGATGACGACGGCTCCGGCGCGCTGGAATTCGTCACCCTGGGAACCATCCTCCTCGTTCCCCTTGTCTACCTCGTGCTCGCGCTCGGCACCGTGCAGGAGCAGACCTTCGGGGTGGAGGCCCCCGCCCGGCTCACCGCCCGGGCGATCGCTCTGGCCGAGGACCCGCAGACGGCCCTGGCGCGCGGCGATGAGATCATCGCGGGCATCGTCGACGAGTACGGCATCGACCCGGATGCGGTGCAGGTGACGATCTCCTGCGTGCCCGCCGACGCCGTCTGCCCGTCGGCGGGAACGACGATGACCGTCACCGTGGCGACGCGCACGCCTCTGCCTCTCCTCCCCGCATTCCTCGGCATCGATCACCTCGCGAGCGTTCCCATCGAAGCCGCGGCGACGCAGAAGATGAGCAGGCAATGGGGGAGCGGATGAGGCGCGCACGGGACGAAGCCGGGAGCATCCTCCCACTGTTGTTGGGTTTCGTCGCGCTCGCCCTCGCGCTCATCGGCGTGTGCACGTGCGCGACCGATCTCCACCTCTCGCAGAAGCGACTCGATGTCCTTGCCGATGCGGCGGCGCTCGCCGGAGCAGACGGCTTCCTCATCGAACGCGAGGGCGAGCAGGTGCATGCGGTGCTCAGCGACGCCGGTGTACGGGAGCAGGCGGAAGCGATCATCGCGTCCCGCGCCGATACCGTCACCCTCACGGAGGCAGTGGCCGCGGACGGGCGCTCGGCGCGCATCACGCTCACCACCGTCTGGCGCCCGCCCTTCCTCAGCCCCTTCGTCCCGGATGGCGTCCCCCTCACCGCGACGGCAACGAGTCGCACGGCGCTGGAATGAGCGCGTCGATGTTTCCATGACGTAAACGTCTGCGCGCCGGGGGAGCGCCCGCCCGTCCGCAACCGGCAGACTGTCCCCATGCGCATCGACGAGTTCAACGCCCTTCCGGCGGAGGAAGCTGTGGCGCTGCTCGAGTCCTGGGCGGCCATCCCCACGTGGGCGCACAGCATTGCCGAACGCCGACCGTTTCGGACCGCTGCGGCGCTTCGTGACGCGGCGGCCGAGGCATCATGCAGATGGGCGGCGGACGATCTCGCCGCGGCCCTCTCTCGGCATCCCCGCATCGGGGAGCGCGTGGAGGGGAGCGGCGCCGACGCCGAAGCGTCGCGCCGCGAGCAGGCGGCGATGGCGGTGGCTCAGGACGACGTCGCCCAGCGGATGACGGAGGTGAACGCGGCCTACGAGGACCGTTTCGGGCGCGTATTCCTCATCCGAGCGGCGGGCCGCCGTGCGGAGGAGATGCTCGCGGAGGCGCAGCGGAGGCTCGGCAACGATCCGGACGCGGAGGTAGAGGAAGCGGTGGGCCAGCTCCGCGAGATCATGATTCTCCGCCTGGAAGCCGCGATCTCCGGCGTCGACGAGGAAGAGGACGCCGCCGACGAGAATGGCGCCGAACAAGGCAGGCACGACGAGGAAGAGAAGCCATGAGTCAGATCACGAGCCACATACTCGACGCGACCCAGGGGCGGCCGGCCACCGACGTCGCTGTCGCCCTCCGCGATGCGGACGGGGTGAGCATCGCGAGCGGACACACGGACGTCGACGGCCGGATCGCCCTGGGACCCGATGTCCTCCCCCTCGGCGACTATGCGCTGGACTTCGCTACGGGCGAGTACTTCACCCGCCGCGGAGAGGACACCTTCTACCCGCGCGTGACGATCGCCTTCGCGGTGACCGATGGTGCCCACCGGCATGTCCCGCTCCTGCTGAGTCCCTTTGCCTACTCGACGTATCGCGGAAGTTAAGCAAGAGATTTATTTAGCAGGAACTTAACATTTCTGCCCCCGTGTGAAACGGTGCCGTGACACGAGGCTCATAGCGTGCCGTCATGAAGATCATCATCATCGGCGCGGGAATCGGCGGAACGAGCGCGGGGATCGCCCTTCAGCGCCTGGGGCACGAGGTCGTCATCTACGACCAGATGCGTGAGAACAAGCCCGTCGGAGCCGCACTGTCGCTGTGGTCCAACGGCGTCAAGGCGCTCAACTGGCTCGGAGTCGGCGCGGAGGTCGCCGCCCTCGGCGGGG
>JAATFJ010000130.1 GCA_015655255.1 Actinomycetales bacterium
CGCCGACGTCGAGCGGATCGCCGCGCTGCGCGCCGCCGGCTGGATCGTCATCGAGGTCACCTCCTCTCTGTTCGCCGCCCCCGAGAGGCTCGTCGCCCGCACCCGCTCCGCCCTCCGGAGCCGACGCCAGTCGCTCCCGTCGCGAGATATCCCGGTTCAGGGAGGAGAAACCGGGATCTTTCGAGACGGGAGGTGAAGAGAGATCAGGAAATCAGGAGATGCCGTAGAAAGACAGGGGGGTCGACCAGAACAGAGCGTCGGACGGGACGGCGCACGAAGCGGCCCAGTCGGCGACCGTGCGGAACCACCGGGCGCGCGCGCCAGGACGGTAGGCGGTATCGATCGACGACACCGGCCAGTCGCTGCCCCACATCAGCCGGTCCGGACCGAAAGCCTCGAGCGCGGCGTCGAGGAACGGCGCGACCTGCGCGTCCGCCCAGGCTCCGGCCGCTTCGGCGGGCAACCCCGAGAGCTTGCAGTGCACGAGCGGATGCTCAGCGAGTGAGCGCAGATCACCCAGCCATGCGGCACTCGGCGGCAGGGGCCGCTCCGCGGTGCCGACCGCGGGCTTGCCGAGGTGATCGAGCACGATGCGCAGCTCGGGGACGGCCGCCGCGAGCGCCGTGACCTCGGAGAGTTCGTGCGCCCGCACGCAGGCGTCGAACGTCCATCCGCGATCGGCGACGCGGCGAGCGCCCGCGACGAACTCCGCGGAGGCCGCGAAGCCCGCGGGCTCGCCCTGCAGCAGATGACGCACGCCGATGACGCGCTCATGCTCGGCCAGTCGATCGAGGTGCGAGACCGTGTGCTCGCCGCGGTCGAGCCGGGCACCGGCCACGATCGCGGCAACGCCGGCCTCATCCGCGATGCCCTCGACCCAGGCCACCTCATCGAGGAACACCCTCTCGACGGTCTCGGCCTGGACGAAGATCGCCACCTCCTCCGCGACGCCGGGTAGCGACTCCTCGAGGAGCTCCCCCTCGGCGAAGCGTCCGATCATCGGCCCCTCGAGCCAGTCGTACTCCAGGTCACGGGGATCCCAGAGGTGCAGGTGGGAGTCGAGAACGCGCATGCCCCCATCCTGCCGCAGACATCCGATCACTGGCTACGATGATCTCATGGCAGTCACCGACGAGGCGATCGAGAAGATCAAGGCGATGATCGTCTCCGGGGAGCTCTCACCCGGGGACCGTCTCCCCCCGGAGAAGGAGCTGTCCGAGCGCCTCGGCCTCTCCCGGAACTCGATGCGCGAGGCCGTCAAGGCCCTCGAGGTGATCCGCGTGCTCGACGTCCGCCGCGGCGACGGCACCTACGTCACGAGCCTCGAGCCGCATCTGCTCCTGGAGGCGATCTCCTTCGTCGCCGACATGCACGACGACTCCTCCCTGCTGGAGATCTTCGCCGTGCGCCGCATGCTGGAGTCGCAGGCGACCGGCCTCGCCGCGACCCTCGGCACCGAAGAGCAAGTCCGCGCCCTGCACGACGAGCTGGACGGCATCGGATCCGACGTGACGATCGACGAGCTCGTGGAGCACGACATCCGCTTCCACCGCGCGATCGTGCACATGGCGGGCAACGCCTACCTCGCGAGCCTCATCGAGAGCCTCAGCGGCCAGACCGTCCGCGCGCGCATCTGGCGTGGGCTGACCGAGCAGGGCGCCGTCGACCGCACCCTCGCAGAGCACAGGGCGATCGCCGACGCTATCGCCCAGCACGATCCGACCCTCGCCACGTCCCTCGCGACCGCGCACATCGCGGGCGTCGAGCGCTGGCTCCGCCAGGCGAAGGCCGCCTGACGGAGCCGGGGACGGGTCATGCCCGGGGTCAGATGTTGATCATCGGGCCCACGAGACCGTGGAACGCCTCCTGCATCGCCTCGCTCAGGGTGGGGTGCGCGTGCACGTTGGCGGTCAGATCCTCCGCCGTGAGCTCGAACCGCTGCGCGAGCGTGAGCTGCGGCAGCAACTCCGACACATCGTGGCCGATGAGGTGCGCGCCGAGGAGCTCGCCGTGCTCGGCGTCCGCCACGATCTTGACGAAGCCCGCCGCGTCGCCCATCGCATGCGCCTTCGCGTTCGCGACGAAGGGGAACGTGGAGACGAGCAGTTCGCGCCCCTCGTCCCGCGCCTGCGCCTCCGTGAGCCCGAAGCTCGCGACCTGCGGCTGGCAGAACGTCGCCCGCGGCATCATCCGGTAGTCGGAGATGGGCTGCGGCGCATGCCCGGCGGCGTGCTCCGCAGCGACGAGTCCCTGCGCCTCGGCGACGTGCGCAAGGGCGAGCTTCGCGGTGACGTCGCCGATCGCGTAGATGCCGTCGACGTTCGTGCGCAGCAGACCGTCCACCTCGATCGCTCCCCGTGCGTCGAGCTGCACGCCCGTGCTCTCCAGGCCGAAGCCCGAGGTGCGCGGGGCGAAGCCCACCGACATGAGCACCTTGCTCGCGACGATCGTGTGCTGCGCCCCATCGAGCTCGTACGTCACGGCAACATCGGAGCCGGAGTCGACGAAGCCCTCCACTCGCGCGGAGGTGACGATCTCGACGCCGATCCTCTTCAACTGCCGGCGCAGCTCCTTCGACACGTCGACGTCCTCCGCGGGGAGCACACGGTCGAGGTACTCGACGACGGTGACCTCCGCGCCGTAGCTGCGTAGCAGATAGGCGAACTCGATGCCGATGGCGCCGGCGCCGATGATGACGACACTCTCGGGCACGGATTCGGCGAGGATCATGGTCTCGTACGTCTCAACGTTCCGGCTGAGCGACGTCCCCGGCAGAAGGCGCACGGTGGAGCCCGTGGCGATGATCGCCTTCTCGAACGTCAGCCCCGTGACCGTTCCGTCGGATGCCGTGACATCGAGGGCGCGGGGCCCCGTGAACACCCCCCTGCCCTCGAACTCGGCGACGCCGTTCTTGGACATGAGGTAGTGGATCCCCTTGGCGCGGTCCGCGGAGACCGCGCGGCTGCGCGCGTGCGCAGCCGCGTAGTTCATCGTGATGTCGCCCTCGATGCCGAAGAGGGCGGCCTGCTCCCGCACGATGTGCGCGATCTCCGCGTTGCGCAGGAGGGACTTCGCCGGGACGCACCCCACGTTGAGGCAGACGCCGCCCCAGTACTTCTCCTCGACGATCGCGACGCGAAGACCGAGCTGTGCCGCGCGGACCGCGGCGACGTACCCGCCGGGTCCCGCCCCGAGGACGACGAGGTCGACGTGCGTCCCGAAGTCCTGCTCCGCCATCAGATGCCCCGCCGGGATTCCTCGAGGGTCCCGTCCGCCCCGGGCCCCTCCTGCACGGTGTGACCGCTCAGCGGCACGATCCGGGTGTGCACGGCGTCGAGGATGACCGCGGGCGTCACGAAGAACTCCCATTCCAGTTCGGCGGGGGGCGCGATCCAGTTGCGCGCGCCGAGGACGACGACGGGCGCATCGAGGTCGTCGAACGCCTCCTCGGAGACCTTCGCCGCGATCGTGTTCAGCCAGCTGCCGCGCAGGTTCGC
>JAATFJ010000012.1 GCA_015655255.1 Actinomycetales bacterium
GTCAGGTGGCGGGGGAGTCCATGGTGCAGGGCCTCATCGGCGGTGTCGTCGGCCTCGCACTCGGTCTTGGCGCGATCCTCCTCATCAACATCATCCAGCCCACGATCTCCTCCTCCGCCTCCACTGGCGGTACCGACGGATCAATGACGGGCGGACAGGGCGGCGGTCCCACGGGTGGCGGTGGGATGTTCCAGACTGCGCAGCAGTCCGCGGACATCGTGCTGCAGGCCCCGCTCACGCTCTGGGTGCTCATCGCGGCGGTCGGTCTCGCCGTGCTCGGCGGTCTCGTCGCGGGCGTCTTCGGCGGTTGGCGGGCGGCACGGCTCAGTCCCGCGGAAGCGCTCCGCTCGGTCGCGTGAGAACACAGAAAACGAAAGGCGAAAAGACCATGACCACGATGACGGATACTCCGACGGAGCAGACCGCCGAGTCGACACCGGAAGTGCTCTACGCGCTCGGCGACGTGACGCGGGTGTACGCCCAGAAGGGGCGCACGGTGAAGGCACTCGCCGGAGTGGATCTGGAGATCCACCGCGGAGAGTTCGTGACGATCCAGGGCGTGACCGGCGGCGGGAAGTCGACGCTGCTGCAACTGCTCGGCGGGCTGGACCGGCCCTCCTCCGGCTCGCTGCGACTCGGCGGGCTGGAGCTGGCCACCGCTTCCTCCGCGGAGCTCAGCCGCGTGCGCGCCGAAGAGATCGGCTTCGTTTTCCAGGGCTTTAACCTCATTCCCACGCTCACCGCCGCGGAGAACGTGAATATGGGCTTGGAGCCTCTGGGAGTCGCGTCCGACGAGCGGTGGCGCCGGGTCGCCGAAGCCCTCGAACAGGTCGGCCTCGGCGACCGGGGCGATCACCTGCCCAGCGAGCTCTCCGGCGGACAGCAGCAGCGCGTCGCGATCGCCCGCGCGATCGTCAAACGCCCGCAGGTGCTCCTCGCCGACGAGCCGACCGGCAACCTCGACGAGAGCATGCGCGACGAGATCCTCGCCCTCCTGGAACGTCTCTGGCGCGAGGGGCTCACGATGATTCTCGTGACGCACGACTCCGCCGTCGCCCGTCGCGCCACGCGGCGTCTGCGGTTGGCGAAGGGCGAGGTGCAGGACATCACGCGATAGCCCGTCCTACACTGTGAGACGGCGGGGCCGCTCGACGCCCGGCCCGCAAGGACGCAGCGACAGGAGAATTATGTCCCCTCACCCCCCGGTATCCCTCGTCGTCATGGGAGTGCAGGGGAGCGGGAAGTCCACTATCGGACGTCTCCTCGCCGCCCGTCTGCACGTGCCCTTCCTCGACGGTGACGATCTCCATCCGGCGCACAACGTCGCCCTCATGGCGGCGGGAGTGCCGCTGCAGGACGCGGACCGGGAGCCCTGGCTGCACCGGGTCGGAGAGGAACTGGCGGCGCACCGCGCCAAGGGCGGTGTCGTCATCGCTTGCTCCGCCCTGAAGCGCGCCTATCGCGACGTGTTGCGATCGCACGATGCGGAGACGTTCTTCGTCGAACCCTGGGGGCCCATCGAGCTCGTCTCCGCGCGGGTGCGCGCGAGAACGCACGAGTACATGCCCGCGACGCTCCTGCAGTCCCAGTACGACACCCTCGAGCCCCTCACCGAGGCGGAGCGCGGCGTGCGCGTGCACATCGATCAGTCGCCCGAGGAGATCGTCGCCGAGGCGCTCGCCGCCTATCGATCGTGAGCGACGGGGGAGGCGCGTTCGCCTCCCCCGTCCCAGCGGTGAGCTGTGCGCCCCTCCGGTGATTCGGGTGTCGTCAGGTGCGTCGTCTGCGGCGTGCGACGAGGAGGCCTCCGCCCGCGAGCAGGACGACGGCGAACAACGCTGCCGCTGTGTCTACGGTGCCGCCGGTGGTCGCCAATCCGTCCGTCTCCGGGGATGTTGTGGGGGCGGGGGAGGGAACGGGACTCGGGCTCGCGGAGGGCGCGATCGACGGCGGCGTGGAGGTTGCCGGGCTCGGAGAGACCGGTGGCGTCGCGGGGGCCGACGGATCCACGGGCGGTGTGGACGGCTCGGCCGACGGTGCGGAGGGTTCCACCGGGGGCGTGGAGGGTTCCACGGGCGGCGACGAGGGCTCCACCGGGGGAGCCGACGGCTCGGAGGGCGGTGTGGACGGTTCGACCGGCGGTGCGGAGGGCTCCGTCGGAGGTGAAGAGGGCTCGATCGGTGTCGAGGGCGGGGTTTCCGCCGTATTGGTCACCCGGA
>JAATFJ010000197.1 GCA_015655255.1 Actinomycetales bacterium
GAGAGGATCTGCATGTAGCGTGCCAGGACGACGAGGTCGACGTTGCCGTGGAGGAGTTCGAGCTGCCGCTCCTCCATCTCGGCCTTGTCGCCGCCGGGGATGTGCACGAAGGGCACGCCGAAGGAACGCACGGACTCGGCGAGGTCGGGGTGGTTGGAGATGACCATGGTGATGTCCACATCGAGCTGCCCGCGCTGGGCACGCCAGAGCAGTTCGAGGAGGCAGTGGTCGTATTTGGAGACGAAGATCGCGACCCGCTTGCGGCGCGCGGCGTCGTGGAGGGACCACTCCATCCCGAAGCGATCGGCGACGGTTCGGAGCGATTCCTCCAGCGCCGGGCGTGCGGCGGCGAATCCGTCGAGGTGGAACACGGTGCGCTGGAAGAAGCGTCCGCCCTCCGCATCCGTCGAGTACTGATCGAGGGAGACGATGTTCGCCTCGTGCTCGGCGAGCAGGCCGGTGATGGCGGAGACGATGCCGGGCTGATCGTCGCAGGCGATGAGAAGGCGGGCGGTGTCGGGATGGGACATGGGGACTCCTTGGCAAGACTTCCTCGATTCTCCCGCGTTCTCGCCCGCGGGGCTCGCAACGCCGCGCGTTAGCCTGAAGGCGTGCAGGACAGCGGAGCATCGGCGGAGGCGCTCTTCGTGCGTGCGCGGGCATCTCTTGCCGAGTCTCCTCGCGTCGGGTTGGGGGAGGAGCGCAGCTCCCGCTGGCGAGGACGACGCATCGTTCGCGTGGGCGAGGCGTGGCACCTCGGAGTTCTGCTCCTCACCGCCGGTAGTGTGCTCGCAACCGCGGAGGTGCTCCGCGCGGGCGATCCGGGACGCCGTGGCTACGCGGCCGAATCGGCCCGAGCCAGAGCCGAGCGCCGAGAGGAGGCGCTGCGCGGTGGATTCGCCGAGGGAGAGGTCGTGCACGTCGGCTGGGCCGAGATCGACGTCGCCGCCGTGGATGCGGGCGGATCCTCCGGCCCGCTCGCCCTCCGTGACGGTGCACCCGCCGTGCGCTGGAGCCCCGCCGGTGCATATATGCCGCTCGACGCATACCTCACCGAGCGCATCGCCCTCCTCCGCGGCTGACGCCCGAGCGCGAGCACCCGCGTCCGAGGTGCGCGCGTCCAAGCTCGTGTGTAGCCACATCCCCTCTCACCCGTCATTTTCTTCACTTTGTCGCCTCTCGCCTGGGGAAGCGACAAATCGGGGCAAGTGATCCGGAACGGTGTGGGTGAGGGGTCGCATCCGGATCGGCGTCTCCGCGCATCCGTTCGTTTGCCGTATGCCTTGGAGAGTCGCCTCCGGGTGGGATGAGGCGACGACGCGGGGCAAATGATGAGGCGGGGGATACCCCGGAGCCCGCGCTCAGCGCCCGAAGACCTCGGCGAAACGGTGGAGGAGCGCGATGCCGTCGTTCGGGGCGGATGCGCGCACCACGCTCTGCGCCTCGGCGAAGTTCTCCGAATCGAAGTAGCCCTTGCCGCGGTAGAACGTCATGCGTTCGGCGAAGTCGTCCGGAGTGGGCTCGGGGTGGAACTGCGTCGCGTAGAGCCGATCGCCGACGCGATACGCCTGCACCGGGCAGGCATCGCCCTCCGCGAGAAGCAGCGCTCCAGGCGGAGGAGTAGCGGAACCTTCGGTATGCGCCGTGAGCACGGCGAGCGTGGAGGAGCCGTCGCCGAAAATGGGGTCGGCTGTGCCCGCAGCGGTGAGCCGGATCGTCGCGGAGGACGCCTCCTCCGGGTGGTCCCGATCGACCTCTCCGCCGAGCATCCGGGTGAGGACGCCGATGCTGTAGCACGTGAAAAGCGTCGCCGCTCCGCCGTCGAGGGCCGCTGCGGCGATGGCTTCCAGATCGGCCTCGACGCGCTGCTGCAACGAGGACTTCTCCGTGGTCGTCGCATTGAACGGGGAACCGCCGATGACGATCCCGTCGTAGGAGGTGAGTGCGGCGGTATCGAGCGGCGTGGCGAGGAGGTCCCACCGGTCGAGCCGGTCGACGCCCAGGCCCCGCCGGAAGGAGGCGTATTCGCCGTCCGCGGCGCCGTGCTCCGGGCGCACGGAGATGGAGAGGAACGCGGCCATGAGGCGAGTCTAGGGCCGTTCAGCGCGAGGAGTTCGCGGTGCGACCGCGGATGACGCCGACGAAGGCGTCCACATCCTCGGTCGTGTGATCACGCCGCCAGGCGAGCGCGACGGTCGAGGTTGGAGCCTCGCGCAGGGGGCGGTAGTCGGCGTCCTTGCGGTGGTGCAGCCGGGCGAGGGACTGGGGGACGACGACGACGCCGACCCCGCTCGCCACCGTGGCGATCGCCTCCT
This sequence comes from Actinomycetales bacterium, assembly GCA_015655255.1. Next base: position 2,316 of record JAATFJ010000197.1, read on the forward strand.
CCGTCGTCGCGAGCGGAGGGA
>JAATFJ010000168.1 GCA_015655255.1 Actinomycetales bacterium
CGCTCGTCGAACTGCTCGTCATGGTGGCGCTGACGATGCTCGTCCCGCGGTGGGTCACGGACGCTGCGCCATCGGCGCGGAACCGACGTACGATGGACGGATGAGCACCCCACACGACACTGCGCAGAAGCCTGTCGAACTCCTCGCTCCCGCCGGTCTCAACCTCCTCGGAGACCAGAACGCGGGATCCTGCTGCGGCGGATCCTGCGCCCTACCCACCGAGTGACCCCGCGCGGACGCCGTCCGGTCAGTGACCGGGGTGTCCGCTCTCGCCGAGGTCATCGTCTGGTTTGCGGATGAGCGGGCTCAGCGCCACGGCGATGAGCGAGATGATCGCACCGATGAGGAACGCGGTGCGCGCGCCGGGCGCTCCCGCGGCTGCCGCATCCAGCCCCTCGCTCTGTCCCGTACGCAGGCTCGACGAGTACACCATCATGAGGATGGCCACGCCCGCAGCGCCCGCGACCTGCTGCGCGGTGTTGAGGATCGCGGAACCGTGCGAGTACAGCGAGCGCTCCAGCGAACCCAGCGAGGCGGAGAACAGCGGGGTGAAGGACATCGCGAGCCCCAGCGACATGACGATCTGGGCGATCATGAGCAGCCACCACGGGGTGTGCTCGCCCACCGTCGAGTAGAAGAACAGCGCGATCGAGACCATGATCGTCCCCGGGATGAGGAGCGGACGCGTTCCTCGCGCATCGTAGACACGGCCCATCACGGGGCCGAGCACGCCCATGAGTACGGAACCGGGGAGCAGGATGAGCCCGGATTCGAGCGTTTCCAGCCCTGCGACGTTCTGCAGATACTGCGGCAGGAGCGTGAGCGTGCCGAACATCGACAGCGCGAGGATCGACATGATGAGCACGGACAGCGTGAAGTTCGTCGAGCGGAAGGTGCGCAGATCCAGCAGGGCGTCGTCGACGCGCTGCAGACGGAGCTGACGCCAGACGAACAGGGCCATCGACACGGCGCCGATCGCGAGGGAGATGATGCCTCCCGTCGCGCCCAGGCCTGCCTCGCCCTCTCCGCCGAACTGGCTGAGGCCGAAGACAATGCCGCCAAAGGCGATCGCGGAGAGCGGGATCGAGGCGATATCGAGGGGAACCTTCCTCGTCTCCCCGAGATTCGTCATCCACTTGGCGCCCGCGATGAGCGCGATGAGGGCGATGGGGAGGACGATGCCGAACAGCCAGCGCCAGCTGAGGATCTGCAGCACGGCGCCCGCGAGAGTCGGGCCGATCGCGGGGGCGAGGGAGATGACGAGGCCCACGCGGCCCATCATCCGGCCGCGGAGATGCGGCGGGACGACGTTCATCATCGTGGTCATGAGCAGCGGCATGAGGATGCCGGTGCCGGAGGCCTGAACGATGCGTCCGGCGAGCAGGACGACGAAGCCGGGGGCAACAAGGCAGATGAGTGTGCCGAGGGTGAACGCGCTCATGGCGGCGAGGAAGATCTGACGCGTTGTAAAGCGCTCCAGGAGGAAGCCTGTCGTGGGGATGACGACCGCCATCGTCAGCATGAACGCACTCGTGAGCCACTGCCCGAGTTCGGGCGGGATGCCGAGGTCCGCGTTGAGATGCGGGATGGCGATGCCCATCGTCGTCTCGTTGAGGATGGCGACGAAGGCGGCGGCGAGAAGCAGCCAGATCACGCGCATATCGGAGCGCGCGACCGTCTGGGCGCCGGTGGAGCCGGTTGAGGCGGCGGACATGGATCTCCTCAGGAAGGAAAGGAAAAGGGAAGGGTCGCGAAAGCGGAAGACGTCACAGCCTAACCTCTGCCGGCGACATTTCATTCCCGCAGTACTCTGGCGGGATGAGCATGGGCGGGATGGGACCACGGGGCGGTTTTCGCGGCGTCGACGAGGCGGCGCAGAAGAAGCTCAACGCGCAGGCGCCGCAGATCCCCGGGCTCGGACGTCGCGTGGTCGCGCTGTTCCGGCCCTACCTCGGTCGTATCCTGCTCACCGGCATCCTCGTCGTCGTCGGCGCCGGCATCGCCGTCATCCCGCCGCTCATCGTGCAGCGCATCTTCGACGATGCGCTCTTCCCCACGGCAGGCGGAGGGCCGGAGCTGGGGCTACTCACCCGGCTCGTAGTCGTCATGGTCGCGCTGTTCCTCCTCTCCGCCGCGCTCGGGGTCGGGCAGACCTGGCTCACCTCCACGGTCGGCAACAGCGTCACAGGGGACTTGCGCGTGCGCCTCTTCGAGCACCTGCAGGCGATGGAGCTCGGCTTCTTCACGCGCACGAAGACGGGTGTTATCCAATCGCGGCTGCAGAACGATGTCGGCGGGGTCTCCGGGGTCCTCACGAACACCGTCACGAGCATCCTCGGCAACGTCGTCACCGTCATCGCCTCGCTCGTCGCGATGATCCTCATCGATTGGCGGCTCACGCTCATCGCCGTCGTGCTGCTGCCGTTCCTCGTGCTCGTGCAGCGCAAGGTCGGGCAGGTGCGGGCGCGCATCGCGGGGGAGACGCAGGAGTCGCTCTCCGAGCTCACCTCCATCACGCAGGAGACCCTGAGCGTCTCCGGGATGCTGCTGTCCAAGGCCTTCAACCGGCAGCGGATGGAGTCAGAACGGTACCAGTGGGAGAACCGCAACCAGGTGCGGTTGCAGATCCGCCGGGCGATGAGCGGCCAGGGGTTCTTCGCCGTCGTTCAGGTCATCATGGCGAGCGTCCCCGCGATCATCTATCTCGTATCGGGGTACCTCATCGCGGGGGGAGCGGGCCTCATCACGGCGGGAACGGTTGTCGCGTTTACGACCGTGCAGGCCCGGCTGCTGCAGCCACTTATGGGGCTCATGCGCGTCGCCCTCGACCTGCAGACCTCCGCGGCCCTGTTCGCCCGCATCTTCGAATACCTCGACCTCGTGCCGGAGATCCAGGACGCGCCCGATGCGATCGCCGTGACCGAGGCTCCGGGGCCGCGCGGGCGCATCGAGTTCCGCGATGTCGACTTCCGCTACCCGGATGCGTCCGCATCGGCGCGGCCGACGCTGCAGGGCGTCTCCTTTGTCGCCGCGCCGGGGCAGCACATCGCCTTCGTCGGGCCCTCCGGGGCGGGGAAGACGACCGTCCTCTACCTCGCGCCACGGCTCTACGAGACTCACGGTGGTGCCGTGCTCTTCGGCGGGGCGGATGTGCGCGCTCTCACTCAGGAGTCGATCATCGACGATGTGGGGATCGTCTCGCAGGAGACCTACCTCTTCCATGCGACGATCCGAGAGAACCTGCTCTACGCCAAGCCGGGGGCGAGCGAAGAGGAACTCATCGCGGCGTGTACCGCCGCGAACATCCACCACGTGATCGCGGGCTTCGAGGAGGGATACGACACGATCGTCGGCGAGCGCGGCTACCGGCTCTCCGGCGGGGAGAAGCAGCGCATCGCGATCGCGCGTGTGCTGCTGAAGGATCCGCCCGTGCTGCTCCTCGATGAGGCGACGTCGGCGCTGGACACGGTGTCCGAGCGCGTCGTGCAGGAGGCGCTCGACGCCGCAGCCAAGGGCCGGACGACGCTGACGATCGCACATCGTCTCTCCACCGTCGTGAGCGCGGACGTCATCCATGTGCTCGAAGCGGGGCAGATCGTCGAATCCGGCACACATGCCGAACTCCTCGCACAGGGCGGGCTCTACGCGGAACTCGCCGCGCAGCAGATCGCGGCGGCCCGCATCGACATCGCCGAGGAGCGGGCCGAGGGGGCGCTGTCCGCGCGCCGGGCCGATCGTGCGCCCGCTGATTCCGCGGGTGCCGATGCCGTCGCGGCGCTGACCGCCGCGGTCCCCCTCCTCGGCATGCCCCGCGCTGATGAGCGCGTTCACCCGGTTGATGGGTGAGCGGCACGCTATTCGTGCAGATGCCAGAAGTGCGCGCAGAAGCAGATTGCGGGGGAAAGGGAGCGAGGGCGTCATGGTCCGCGTGGCCGAGCGCGATGCGCTTCTGCGTGACAGCCGAGGTTCTGTAAACGCATCTACCTCTCACGAGAGTAGGAAGGTGGGCCAGAGATGGGCCACGAACAGCAGGCAAAGAACACCGAAGCAGCAGCGTTGCGGGCAGTAGTGTACGTCCGCATCAGCGACGAGCCCGAAGGCACCGAACGCGGGGTTGACCGACAGGAGGCCGATTGCCGCGCTTATGCCGCCGCGCACGGTTGGCAGGTCGTGGCGGTGTCCCGCGAGAACGACAGGTCGGCGTTCAAGCAGCGCACGATCACCCTGCCGTCGGGTGAGCGGGTGCGGCGGGTGGTGCGCCCGGAGTTCCTCGCCATGCTCAAACGCCTCACCGACGGGCACGCACAGGTCATGGTCGCATACGACTTGGATCGCGCGGTGCGCGACCCCCGCGACTTGGAAGACCTGATCGACGTGAAGGTGCTTGGCGGGTTCGGGGTTCGCTCGGTGACTGGGTCGCTGCGGTTGAATACGGATTCTGATGTGGCGATGGTTCGTGTGTTGGTGGCGATGGCGAACAAGTCGTCGGCCGACACCGCCCGCCGTGTGGCGCGCGCGGCGAAGCAGCAGGCGATCGAGGGCACCTGGCACGGTGGCCGGGTGCCGTTTGGGTACCACCGGGCCGGGTCCGGTGCCCTCGTCATCGACCCCGATGCTGCCGGTCTGGTGCGGGAGGCCGTGCAGCGGGTGATGGCCGGTGAGTCGCTGTATCGGATTCGCACGGACTGGAACGAGCGCGGCATCCTCACCACGCATGGGTGCGCGTGGTCGGATAAGACGATCAAGATGGTGCTCCGCAGCCCTCGGTCAAAGGCGTCCGCGAGTACCGGCCGATCATGCCGGACGGCTCCCGCTCGAAGACCTCCCAGATGCAGGTCGAAGCGGTGTGGCCCGCGATTCTGGATGACGCCAGGCAGCAACTCGGTGACGTGTTCGACGCTCGGAAGAAGGCACGGAACTTCCACACCCCCGGCAGCGGGGTCGCGAAGCGCCTGTATCCGTTCTCAGGCCTGATCCGCTGCTCAGACTGCGGGCGGGCGATGATCCACCGGGGCGGGGTGGATCAGGGCGTGCAGGCGGTGAGGGGCGGCTGGACTCGTTCGATCGGCGCAACCGAAGGCCAGAATCTC
>JAATFJ010000305.1 GCA_015655255.1 Actinomycetales bacterium
ACGTCACGCACGACCAGGAGGAGGCGCTGACGATGAGCGATCGCATCGCCCTGCTCGACCAGGGGCGTCTCGTGCAGTTCGCCACACCGGACGACCTCTACCACGCGCCCGTCGACGACCGCGCCGCCGCCTTCGTGGGGGAGTCGAACATCTTCCGCGGGATTGTCCGCGAGGACGGGACGATCGACGATGAGGAGGGTGTGATCTACTGCCCGCCGACGCTCGTCGACGGCGAGTCCGTCCCCGCGGAGTCCGTCGCCGTCGTCGTCCGCCCCTCCCTCGTGACTCTCTCGGGAGAGGGCACGATCCCGGAGGCGCACTCGCGCATCGAGGGCGTCGTTGAAGGCATCGTCTACGCGGGGGATTCGCGGAAGGTCATCGTCCGGACGAGATCCGGACGGGAGGTCATCGCGCGCGAAGGGGCCTCTTCCCCCGTCACGGCGGAACCGGGGCAGACGGCGTACCTGCACTGGGAGCCGCGCAACTCCATCGCGACGCGGATCCGGACTCGCTGAGGTCTTGCTCAGCACAGAAGAAGATGAGCGCCGCCGCCGGTCGGCTCCGCTCGACGAGAGTAGTGAGGAAAAACACATCATGGCCGTTTTCGACTCCACGAAGGAGATCTCCGACGGGAGATTCCATCACCTCATGGGTCCCGAGGCGTCTCCGGGGTTCCACGACCCCGCGGAGCTGGAGGGCGTGTGGGGGAGGCGCTGGGGTGCCGCCGACGAGGTCGGACGGTTGCGGTCGGTGCTCATGCGTCGCCCCGGTCGAGGGTTGGCGGCGGCGCGCGCCGAGCACTACGACAGCGACCTCGACGCCTTCGTCGATCCGAAGCTGCGCTGGTACTGGACCGGGGACACACTCCCCGACCTCGATCTCATCGACGAGCAGTACGAGGCGTTCGTCGACGTGCTGCACCGCGAGGGAGTGGAGACGGTCTTCGCCTCCGACCTCGGGGACGAGTACACGAAGGCGATCTACACGAGGGATCCTCTGTTCACGATCCCCGGGGGCGCCATTATCGGACGCCTGGCCCCGCGCATGCGTCGCGGCGAGGAGCAGTCGATCACCGCCTCCGTCGCCGGCGCGGGCCTCCCCATCCTCGGAACCATTACGGGAACGGGCCTGGCCGAGGGAGGGAGCTTCGTCAAGGTCCGTCCCGACCAGGCGTTCTTCGGCACGTCCGTGCGCTGCAACCCCGAAGGCGGGCGGCATTTGGCGGGCATCCTCTCCGACTTCGGGATCCGCCTCTCGCAGGTGACCCTGCCGGGCTACCTCATCCATCTCGACATGTGCTCCGTCATGATCGACGACGACCTCGCGCTCGTGAACCCCCGGCTCGCCCCGTACGACTACATGTCGGCGCTGTGGGAGCTGGGGATCGAGACCGTCTCGGTCGACCCGGAGGAGGAGTGGGCGACCAACATGCTCGTCCTCGACCGTCGCCGTGTGATCCTCCCCGCGCATCTTCCGCGCACGGCGGAGCTGCTCTCCTCGCGCCACGGCGTCGAGGTCGTCCCCGTGGAGTTCCGCGAGGTCCTCAAGAACGGCGGCGGGCTGCACTGCTCGACGATGGAACTGCAGCGGGAGTGGGCCTGAGATGACGAACGACTTCCTCGGCGACTTCGAAGAGCTGTCGGCTTTCGGGGCGACGGCCAGGGGCGGGGTGGACCGCGAGGCGGGCACGGCCGCGCACGGCGACGCCCGCGCTTGGTTCATCCGCTGGCTCGGCGACAACGGCTTCCGGGTCGAGCGCGACGGGATCGGGAACATCTTCGGGCTGCTCGATCTCGTGGACGGGGCGCCCTACGTCCTCGCCGGCTCACATCTGGACAGCCAGCCGATGGCCGGCAGGTTCGACGGCGCCTACGGGGTGCTCGCGGCGGCGCACGCGGCGAAAGAGGTCCTCGGCGCGGTGCGGCGGGGCGAGCTCCGCCCCGAGGTCAATCTCGCCGTCGTCGACTGGTTCAACGAGGAGGGCTCCCGGTTCAAGCCCAGCATGCTGGGCAGTGCCGTCTTCTGCGGGATGTCGGAGCTCGACACGGCGCTCTCGACGAGCGACCGAGACGGCGTGAGCGTCGCCAGCGCGCTGGACGGCACGAGCGGACGCGGGACGCTGAGCGGCCTGCCGCTCGCCGCGTACGCGGAGATCCACGTTGAGCAGGGGAGGAGGCTCGAGGACGCCGATACGGCGATCGGCCTCGTCACCCACACCTGGAGCGCGCAGAAGCTGGAGATCGTCGTCCGCGGCGACCAGGCGCATTCCGGCGCTTCCGCGATCGCGGACCGTCGCGACGCCCTCCTCGGCGCGGCGATGCTCGTCGTCGCGGCGCGCGAGGTTGCGGAGGGCTTCGGTGGGGATCGCGTGCGCACGGCCGTCGCGGAGTTCACCGTCCTGCCGAACTCGCCCGTGACCATCGCGAGGGAGGTGCGCATGCTCGTCGACGTGCGCTCGAGCGAGCGCGTCGTCGTCGAGGAGGCGGTCGCCGCGCTGCGGAGCCGTTTCGACGGCATCCGGGACGGCGCGAGCGTCGACATCGAAATCGAGCGGATCGTAGAGTGGTCCAGCGGGCCATTTGTCCCCGAGGGCGTGGCGATCGCCGAGCGCGAGGCCGTCCTGCGGGGGCACGCGCCGCTGCGGGTGCCGACGGTCGCCGGTCATGACGCGACGAACCTCAAGGAGCGCACCCCGACCGTCATGCTGTTCGTCCCCAGCGTGGCCGGACTCTCGCACAACGAGGGCGAGCTCACGCGGTCGGGGGACATGGTCGCGGGTCTCGAGGTCTTCACCGGAGTGCTGGGAAGCCTCGTCCGCGGGGAGCTGGAGGGGGTCGCCGACCCCCATGCGAAGGGAGCGCGGGGATGATGCGCACGGGCGGGGACGTCGTTATCGAGACGCTGCACGCGCTGGGCGCCCGGCAGGCGGTCGGCATCCCGGGGCAGCACGCTCTCGCCCTGTTCGACGCGCTCCGCCGCAGCCCCATCGAGCTGCTCAGCGCGCGGGTCGAGAACAACGCCGGTTTCATGGCGGACGGGATCGCACGCGGATCCGGGGCGCCGGGGGTGCTGCTGCTCTCGACGGGACCGGGCGCGCTGACGTCGCTCGCGGCTCTCATGGAGTCCTTCCGCGCATCGGTCCCGATCGTCGTCGTGTGCGCCCAGGTGCCCACGGCCGGTCTGGGCGGGGGGCGACACGGATACCTGCACGAGCTCGACGACCAGTCGGCCGCTTTCGCGCAGGTCGTGAAGACCCGGCGCACGGTCCGCTCGTTCCCGCAGATCCCCTCGGCGCTGCGCGACGCGTGGGAGGAGGCGATGACGGCGCCGGCCGGGCCCGTGCTCATCGAGGTCCCGCAGGACATCCTGCTCAGCGAGGCGCTCGACGACGAGGTCCCGCCCGTCGGCGCCCTCTCGGTGGCACCTCCCGTCCGCCTGCCGCGCGAGGAGGTCGTCGCCGCCGCGGTCGCCCTGCTGGAATCCGCGCGCAGACCCGTCGTCCTGTGCGGCGGCGGCGTCGTGCGCGCGGGGGCAGGGGAGGAGCTCCGTGCGCTCGCGGAGAGCCTCGATGCGCCGGTGGTCACGACCTTCAGTGCGAAGTCGGGCATCCCGCTCTCGCACCCGCTGGCCGCCGGTTCCTGGTTGGAGGACATCGCCACGACCCGGTTCCTCGAGGACGCGGACGTGCTGCTCATCGTCGGGACCTCCGTCGGGGAGCTCTCCAGCAACTACGGCACGTTCGCCCCCGCCGGCGCCGTCATCCAGATCGACGCCGACCTCGGCGTTGTGGGCTCCAACCACCGGGTCCTGGGGGTCCACGCCGATGCGCGCGCCTCCCTGCGGGCGATTCTGGACCGCATCCGGGCGGAGCCGGACGACGAGCGCCGCGCACGTCGCGTCGCGGAGATCGCCAAGCTGCGCGCGGCCATCCACTCCCGGCTGGACGCGCAGGGGCTGGAGCACGAGCAGCGCGTGCTCGACGCGATCCGCTCCGCCCTGCCGGAGGATGCGGACAGCTACTGGGACATGACGATGCTCGCGTACTGGGCCTGGTCGGCATGGGATGCGCGCGCGGGCGAGTTCGTCTCCCCGCAGGGCGCAGGAGGCCTGGGCTACGCCTTCCCCGCGGCGATCGGGGCCGCTTTCGCCGATCGCGGCCGCCCCGTCCTCGCGGTCTCCGGCGACGGCGGCGCGATGTACGGCATCGCAGAGCTCGCCTCCGCCGTGCAGGCCGGGGTCGATGTGACCTGGCTCATCGTGGACGACGGCGGGTACGGGATCCTGGAGACGTACATGCAGGAGGCCTTCGGGGCGAGCATGGCGACCGACCTGGTCACTCCGGACTTCGTCGCACTCGCCGGCGCCTTCGGCGTCGATGCGCGGCGCAGCACCCCGGAGAGCCTGGAGGAGGACCTGCGCGCCGCCCTGCGCACGCCGGGACCGAGCGTCGTGGCGCTCGACACACGCATCGCCCTGTTCGCCCCGTCCCACGGCGAGCACGACGTCCCCGCCGGGTCATGACCCGGCGTCCGCTCGTCGTCGTCACCGACGTCACCGACATCGATCCCGCTGTCGCCGAGCGCCTCCTCGAGGAGCGCGGCTACGCCGTGCTGCGCCTCGAGCGCGACCGGGAGGCGGTCCTCGAACGTGCCGGCGATGTCGTCGCGCTCATCGTCGGCTTCGCCTCTGTCGGTGCGGAGACGTTCGATCTCTTCCCCGGTCTGAGGCTCGCGTGCACGTGGTCCGTCGGCACCGACATGGTGGACGCGCGGGCCGCGGCCGAGC
>JAATFJ010000078.1 GCA_015655255.1 Actinomycetales bacterium
CTCGACGAGATCGCCGGCGGATTCGCCGCGGAGCTGAACGTGCGGATCCTCGCCGCGGAGACGGCGGAGGCGCTGCGGGCGCTGTGGGGCTTTGCTATCCAGCACGACCTCGTCGCGAAAATCACCGCGGACCTCCGTCCCGCCGACGATCCGCTGCTCTGGCTCGTCGCCGACCAGCGCGCCGTGCTGGTGCAGCCGCACGACCACGAATGGCTGCGCATCCTCGACGTCCCCGCTGCCCTGGGCGCACGGACTTACCGGGCCCCGCTCGACCTCGTGCTAGCCGTCGACGACGCGCTGGGCTTCGCCGCGGGCACGTGGCGGCTCACCGTCGATGAGACGGGCGCGGCGCGCGTCGTTCCCCTCGTCGACGCAAGTGCGGACGTGAGCCTCGACGTCGCCGCCCTCAGCACGCTGTATGCGGGCGGGGTGAGCGCCCTCGCCCTGCACGCCGCGGGACGGCTCGATGCCGAGGAGACCATCGCGGCGCGTCTTGACGCGGCGTTTCGGGCTGCGCGCGCGCCGCTCCTCGGCCTCTGGTACTGACACCGGTCGCACAGTGCTGTGCCCCGTTCTCCCGCTTCTCCCCGGAGGAGCAGACAGGACGAGGCACAGGACGGCGTGGCGTCAGAGAGTGAGGCCCAGGGAGAGCAGGTCGGCCTGCTCGGCGGCGTGCACCTTCGACGAGCCGGTCGCGGGGGAGGCAGAGGCGGCGCGTGCGACGGCCCGGAACTCCCTGCCGCCGAACAGGTCCTGGAAGGCATGGGCGAGGAACGGCCAAGCGCCCTGGTTCTCCGGCTCTTCCTGGAGCCAGACGAGCTCGGCGTTCTGGTAGCTCTCCGCGATCGACTGCAGCTCGGCGACGGGCGTCGGGTACAGCTGCTCGAGACGGACGAGCGCGATCTGCGAGGTGGGGTTCTTGTCCAGCTCGCCGCGCAGATCCCAGTGCACCTTTCCGGAGTGCACGAGCACGCGACGGACCGCCGCGCGATCGAGTTCGCGATGATCGTCGATGACGGGCTCGAAGCGTCCCTGCGTGAAGTCGGCAACGGGGCTCGTTGCTCCGCGCAGCCGCAGCATGGCCTTCGGCGTGAAGACGATGAGCGGCTTCCGCGGCCGCGAGTACGCTTGTCGGCGCAGCAGATGGAAGTGCGAGGCCGGTGTCGAGGGGCGTGCGACGATCATGTTCTCCTGAGCGCACAACTGGAGGAACCGTTCCATGCGCGCGGAGGAGTGGTCGGGTCCCTGGCCCTCGTAGCCGTGCGGGAGGAGGAGGACGAGACCGGATTGCTGGCCCCACTTCTGCTCCGCGGCCGAGACGTACTCGTCGATGACAGCCTGCGCCGTGTTGGCGAAGTCGCCGAACTGCGCCTCCCACAGGACGAGTGCTTCTGGCGCCTCCACGGAGTAGCCGTACTCGTAGCCCATCGCCGCGTACTCGCTCAGCAGGGAGTCGTAGACGAAGAAGCGTCCCTGGTGGGAGGAGAGGTTCGATAGCGGCAGCCATTCCTGGCCGTTCGCGCGGTCGTGCAGGACGGCGTGCCGCTGCACGAAGGTCCCGCGGCGGGCGTCCTGGCCGGCGAGGCGCACCTTCGTCCCCTCGACGAGCAGCGAACCGAAGGCGAGCAGCTCGCCGAAGCCCCAGTCGATGCCGCCGTTGCGGCTCATGTCGAGGCGCTTGTCCAGCAGTTGCTGGATCTTCGGATGCACGGTGAAGCCCTCCGGCTTGTTCACGAAGGCATCGCCGATGAGGTGAATGACCTCCTCCGCGACCCCTGTGACCTCGGGGGATCCGGCCACCTCGATGGCGCTCGTGGTCGGCAGCGGCGCGATGGGTGTCGCCCCCGTCTCGGCGGCGTGCGTCTCCGCGAAGGCGATCTCCAGACGGTGCTGGAAGTCATTCTTCGCCTGCTCGTACTCCTCCTCGGTGATATCGCCGCGGCCGACGAGGGACTCCGTGAAGAGCTTGCGGACCGAGCGCTTCGCCTGGATGAGGTCCGTCATGAGCGGCTGCGTCATCGAGGGGTCGTCTCCCTCGTTGTGTCCGCGTCTCCGGTAGCAGACGAGGTCGATGACGACGTCGCGGTGGAAGCGCTCACGGTATTCGACGGCGAGCTGGGCGACGTGGACGACGGCCTCGGGGTCGTCGCCGTTGACGTGGAAGATGGGCGTCTGAATGGTCTTGGCGACATCCGTCGCGTACACCGAGGAGCGCCCGTCGTTCGGCGTCGTCGTGAAGCCGACCTGGTTGTTGACGACGACGTGGACTGTGCCGCCCGTCCGATAGCCGCGCAACTGCGACATCTGCAGCGTCTCGACGACGATGCCCTGGCCCGCGAAGGCCGCGTCGCCGTGGACGAGGATGGGCAGCCACGTGAAGGTCGCGATGGGCTTGCGATCCTGCTTGGCGCGTGCTATGCCCTCGAGCACGCCGTTGACGGTCTCCAGGTGGGAGGGGTTCGCCGCGAGGTAGAC
>JAATFJ010000025.1 GCA_015655255.1 Actinomycetales bacterium
CGGCCATCGTCTGCGGCGTCATGAGAGCGGCGCCGAGACCCTGCACGGCCCGCGCCGCGACGAGCATCCCCAGGGAGTCGGAAAGACCGCACCACAGCGACGCCGCGGTGAAGACGACGAGGCCGGCGAGATAGATGTTCTTGGGGCCGAAGCGGTCGCCGAGGCGTCCTGTGACGAGCAGCGGCACGGCGTAGGTGAGCAGGTAAGCGCTCGTGACCCATACGACGTTGTCGAGGTTGTTGGTCTGCGGGTCGAGCGCAGCCTTGATGGCGGGGTTGGCGACCGACACGATAGTCGTGTCGACGAGGATCATGAAGAACCCGATGACGAGCGCCCAGAGGGCGGGCCAGGGGCGGACGGCGGGTGCGGAGCCGTCGGTGTGGGACGCGGTCATGCGTTTTCCTTTCCCGAAGCGGCCTGCGCGGCCGATCCGGATGAGAGATGTGCGGGAGAAGGGGAGCCCCAGGACAGAGACCCGGCGGCGAGCTCCTCGACGAAAGATTCCGTCCACGAGACGTCGGCGTCGAGGAGGGCGCGGACGCGCTCCAGCTCGATGGTGTACTGACGGTCGACGTGACGCGCCTCGGCCGCGCGAAGAGTGCGGGAGACGTCGTCGCGTTCCGTGCGGAGAGCGTCGAGGCGGACGCCGAGGAGAGCGCACACCTCGTCGCGTTCGAGGTTGTGCGACTCGGCGAGCGCGACGGGGAAATCCGCAGCGACGCTGCCCGTCCCCAAGTGCGCGCGCACCCAGGTGGCGACGGCTGCCATCCCCTCGGGACGGATGGTGTAGAGCGTGCGTTCCGGACGGTTCCCCTCGCGTTTGACGCCGGCCTCTGCGATGAGTCCATCGCGTTCGAGCGCGGCGACCTGGTGGTAGAAGGTTCCCTTCTGCAGGCGCAGAAGCCGGTTCCCCCGACGCTCCGTGAGCAGGCGCATCATCTCGTAAGGATGCATGTCGCCTTCACGGAGAAGCGCGAGGATCATGACTGCCAGAGGGCGCAGTCGGATCATGGGCATGAGTAGTCCGTTTCGATTAGTCCGAATAGACTATATACCTGTTCCGGGACGACGTCGCTCGGGGAGATCGGGCGGCAGCTACCGGCTCACACCGGGCGCACGTCGATATCCTCGCCGTCCCAGAGGTCGCGGCACTCGATGTCGCGCGCACCGTGCGACCGCAGGTACGGACCCGCCCCGCGGTCGCCCGCCGCCGTCTCCACCACGCGCTCCCAGTGTTCGCGCCCCACAAGCGCGGGATGCCCCGGCCGCCCTCCATACACGGCACGCACGAGGACGTCTCGACCCGCCATCGCCAGAATTCGCGCGACGACGGCCGCGGGGAGATCGGGGATGTCGACGGGGACGATGAGTGCGGCATCGGCGTCAGTGCAGAGTGCTTCCGCAAGCGCGGACCTCAGCGTCGCCGAGAGCCACCTCTCCCACTCTTCCGCCACGACAATGCGCACGGCCTCCGGAGCGAGCATCGTCGCCTCCTCGGTACGCGCGCCCAGCGCGACGATCACGGGGTCGCAGCCCGCCGCGGTGAGCGTCGCCGCCACAATTCGCAACCAGGGCTCGTCCTCCTCCGTGCGCGCGAGCGCCTTCGGCCCGCCGAACCTCGTGCCCGCACCCCCGGCCAGGACGATCCCGCACACGCGCGGCGCGGGCGCCGCCCTCATGCGCGCGGAACGGTGGGCAGCGGCGCGCACGCGACGGCGGACGGCGTCGGATGCAGCTCGCCCGTGCGCGCCCGGAGGGGACGGCCGCTCGCTCCGTTCCGCACCGCGACGATCTCGGCGAGGATCGAAAGAGCCGTGTCCTCGGGACTGCGTCCGCCGAGATCGAGCCCTATGGGCGAGTGCAAGCGGGACAGCTGCTCGGGTGTCACTCCGGCGTCGGCGAGCCGTCCCATCCGGTCGGTATGGGTGCGGCGGCTGCCCATGGCCCCCACATAGCCCGCCGCGGAGGCGAGGGCCACGCGCAGGGCGGGCACATCGAACTTCGGATCGTGGCTGAGGACGGCGACGGCGCACCGGGAGTCGAGCGACGTACGCGCGAGATACGCATCCGGCCATTCGGCAACGACCTCGTCGGCGCCGGGGAAGCGCTCCGGAACCGCGAAGGCCGTGCGCGCATCGACAACCGTGACGCGGTATCCCATCGCGGCGCCCAGCCTCGCGAGCGCAGTAGCGAAGACCACGGCGCCTACGACGATGAGGCGCGGCGGAGCCCCGAAGGGGAGGAGGAGCACCGAGGACGCGGCCTCCTCCTGCGTGCGGCATCCCTCCGCGTCGTAGTGCAGGAGCTGCGCGTGATCACCGGAGACGAGCGCCGCGGCATCGGCGAGGATCCCCGTCCCCCCGCCGGGTCCGACGATGTGGGCCTCCCCCATCGTCGGCCCTTCGCTCATGAGCGCGAACCCGATCGGCTCCTCCTGGTCCTCCGCGAGCACGCACAGCTGCTGTGCGGCGGCACTCCCCCTCGGCACAGGCCGCACGAGCACGTCGATGACGCCCCCGCACATGAGCCCGACGTCGATGGCGGCGTCCTCCGAGATCCCGTAGGTGTGCATCGTCGCCAGCCCCGAGGCGAGTGCCTCCTCCGCCTCGACGACGACGGCGCTCTCGACGCAGCCTCCCGAGACGTTGCCGATGAGCGTGCCATCCTCCCCTATGAGCATCATGGCGCCCAGCTCGCGCGGCGCGCTGCCGCGCACACCGGCGACGGTCGCCATCGCGAAGGCGCGCCCCTCCCTCGCCCACCGGGCCGCGACGGGGAGGACGTCTCTCATACCGGGACCTCTTCCGTGAGCTCGCTGTCGCGCGCGAGCCGCCATACGCGGTCCCGCGACATGGGCGTCTCATAGGGCCGGACGCCGAGGGCCCGTCGCACGGCGTTGGCGAGCGCGGGTGCCACGGGGTTGTAAGGCGACTCGCTCATCGACTTCGCGCCGAAGGGACCGAGATCGTCGCTCGTGGACGCGAAGTAGACCTCCGTGGGCGGGATGTCGGCCATCTGCGGCACCCGATAGGTGCGGAACACGGGGGTCTGCAGCGCACCATCCTCGCCGATCATGATCTCCTCGTAGAGCGAGGAGCCGATGGCCTGCGCCACGCCTCCCTCGATCTGACCGCGGCACTGCTCGGGGTTCATCACGGTTCCCGCGTCCGCGGACTGCACCGACTGCAGGATACGAACGGCCCCCGTCTCGACGTCGACCGCGACGCGGAAGGCGTGCACGTTGAAGGCGATCGAGCGCACGTCGCCCAGCTCGCTGCCGTCGGCGCGCAGGCCGTCCTCGTAGCGGTACTCCGCGGGCGCCGTCTGGATGAGACGGCGGAAGGGCACGAGCTCCCCGTCCGCGCGCACCCCGTCGCGCTCCAGCACGCAGTCCCTCGCGTCCACGCCCGTGAGCTGCGCCGCCGTCTCGCACAGCACGCGCCGCAGGGTGAGCGAGGCGGCGTGCAGGGCCTTGCCCGCAACGGTCGTGCCCGCCGAGGCGAAGGCGCCCGTGTCGTAGGTCGCCTCGTCGGTGTCGGAGTTGTGCAGCCGGAGGCGATCGCCCGAGGTGTCGAGCACGGTCGCGACGATCTGCGTGTGCACCGTCGTCGTGCCGTTGCCGAACTCGCTCGTCCCCACACCGATGTCGTAGACGCCGTCGGGACGCAGCGTCACATGCACGCGGGAGACATGTCCGAAGGGCGCCATGGTCGCGATCATCGCGACCGCCATGCCCTCGCCGACGCGCCAGTTCCCCCCATCGGGAGCCTCGACGCCGTTCCCGCGTTCGAGGGCCTCCTCAGCGAGGTCGAGGCACTGATCCAGCCCGTAGCTGCCCCACAGGAGGTCCTCCTCCGCGTCGTCGTGGTGGGCGAGCAGCGGATCGTCCGCCGTCACGGCGTTGAGTCGGCGCAGCGCGAAGGGATCCATGTCGAGGCGCAGGGCGAGCTCGTCGAGCGCGCACTCGATCGCGAAGATCACCTGCCCCAGGCCGTAGCCGCGGAACGCCCCCGATGGCACGTTGTTGGTGTAGACGACCTCGGCGTCGAGCCATTTGGCCGGTGCCCTGTAGAGGCTCATCGACTCCGCGCACGCGTGGAAGAGCACGCCGCGGGAATGGTTCCCGTAGGCGCCCGTGTCGGAGAGCACATCGACCTTCATTGCCGTGAGGGTGCCGTCGGCCTCCGCCCCCAACGAGACCGAGACCCGCATGGGGTGCCGCACGGAGGTGCGCTGGAACTCCTCGGTGCGGCTCATCTCGTAGGCGACGGGTCGCCCCGTGCGGAGCACGGCGACGGCGACGAGGTCCTCTGTGAAGATCTCCTGCTTGCCCCCGAAGCCGCCGCCGACGCGCGCCGTGTAGACGCGGATGCGCTCGGGGGGCATCGACAGGACATGCGCGAGCTCGTCGCGCACGAGGAAGGGGACCTGGGAGCTCGACCGGATCGTGAGGCGACCGTCCTCAGCGATCCAC
>JAATFJ010000173.1 GCA_015655255.1 Actinomycetales bacterium
CACCGTCCGGCGCCGTGGACAGCCCCGCGGGCACGACCCCCGCGGCGCCGAGCTGGTCCGCCGCGGCGCGGAGACTCTGCCCGAGCGGTGCGGCGCCATTCCCCGCCTCGCTCGTCTTCGTTTGCAGGGTGTCGAGTCCGCCCGCGAGTTGCGTCGCCCCCGCCTCGAGCTGCGTCGCCCCGGAGACGAGCTGGTCCGCGCCGCCGCTGAGCTGTGCGGCACCGCCGCCGAGCTGGGAGATTCCGGAGCTGAGCTGGCTCGCGCCGGAGCCGAGCTGCGTCGCTCCCGTGCCGAGCTGCGTGGCGCCGTCGGCGAGCTGCGTCGCCCCGTCGGGGATCGCCTGCGCGCCCGTGGCCGCATCCGCCGCTCCGGTTGCGAGGTCGGAGGCTCCGGAGGCGGCGTCGCCGAGCTGATCGCCGATGGTCGTGAAACCGACGAGCACGTTCTCCAGCGTCGCCTCGGAGATCGTCTGCCCCAGGGTGGAGGCGGCGGCGCTCGCGAGCTGCGAGGTGATGAGGTCATCGGCGATGAGGGCATCGTCCGGCGTCGTCACCGTGATGGTGGCCTTCTCCGCCGACGTATCGGTGCCCGCGATGGCCTGGCCCGCAGAGGTGGAGGCCGCAGAGAAGTTCTCCGGGATCGTGATGACGGCCTGATAGGTGCCGTCGGCGAGCCCTTCCTCCGCATCGTCCTCGTTGGAGATGACCCAGCTGAGGTTTGAGTCCACGTCGTCCGAGCCTTCGACGAGACCGGAGGCGAGTTGACGGCCGAGGGGCGTGTACTGCCCGTCGATCGTCACTGGATCGTCGAGGTTCACGATCGCCGCGCTCATCTCCTCCAGACGCTCGTCCGGATTGTTCAGCGCGGTGACGAGGATGCCGCCGAGCGCGGCGGGGAGGAGGAGGACGCCCACGAGGGTGAGCCAGGTGATCGGTCGGCGGGAGCGGGCGCGTTCGACGGAGAATTTCATGCGGGCACCTCGATGGAGTGGGCGGAACGGGTATCGAGCAGGGCGGCGGGGGACCAACCCGCCTCGGCGAGGATGGCGCGCGCGGCGACGGTGTCGCTCGCCGTGGCGAAGACGGCGAGCGGACGAGTGTTCGCCGCATCGCGCAGGAGGGCCGTCGCCTGATCGCGCTGCGCACCCGCGAGCCGGTCGATCCCATCGATGACGACGAGGGAGGAGCGTCCGCGCAGGGCCTCGGCGAGGTCGCCGAGTGTCGCCCCCGTCTCGTCCACGAGCACACAGCCGACGTGGACGCGCACCCAGGCGGCGCGGCCGGGCAGCAGATGACCGGCGACGCGGAGACGTCCGCCTTCGGTCGCGAGCCGCCCCGCAATGGCGAGGCTCAGGGCGCGGCGCACACGCGCATCCCCGCCCGTAGCCACAAGAGCCTGCCCGGGAGCGAGGTGGGCAGAGAGCGGGGGTAGGCTCACGGCGGCCACGGTGACTCCTTCGGCGGCGAGGACGGAGTCGTCTCCCGGCCAGTCGGAGAGTTTCCGCTCCCGTTCCACGGCTTCGCCCTCGATGTCGACGCGGGGGAGGACGCGTTCGAGAACGCGGGGGAGGCGCCATGCCCGATCACCGAGGATCGTCATGAGCGCGGGGATAAGGGTCATGCGCACGAGGAAGGCGTCCACGGCGATGCCCGCGGCGAGTCCGAGGGCGATGGGTTTGAGGCTCGAGTCGCCCTCGGGTACGAAGGCGACGAACACGGCGAACATGATGAGTCCCGCGGCCGTGACGACCCTCGCCGAGCCGGAGAAGCCGGTGTGCACGGCGCGGAGGGCGGCCGCGCGACGCCGGGCCGGGGCCTTCGAATCCGGATCGTGCACATACTCCTCGCGCATGCGGGAGACGAGGAACACCTGGTAGTCCATGGCGAGACCGAAGAGCACTCCCATGAGGATGATGGGCATGAAGCTGATGACGGGGCCGACGCGGGCGACGTGCAGTGCATCGGCGAACCAGCCCCACTCGAAGACCGCGGCGACGACGCCGAAGGCCGCGACGATGGAGAGCAGGTAGCCCAGTGCCGCCGTGATCGGTACCCAGAGTGAGCGGAACACGATCGTGAGCAGCACGAGCGACAGGCCGATGACGAAGACGCCGAAGGGGAAGAGCGCGGCGCTCAGCTGATCGGAGATGTCGATCGCGACGGCCGTGAACCCCGTGACTTTCAGGTCGATGCCGTACTCGTCGAGGAAGTGGTCGTGCTGGGCGCGGAGGGCGCGGACGAGATCGGCCGTTGCGGGGTCGTCGGGCGCCGTCTCGGGGATGATCTGCACGATGCCCGTGTCGGCGGTCTCGTTGGGGGTCGCGAGGGCGATCTCCTTTACTCCGTCGATCTTCGCGACCTCGTCGCCGATGTTCGCCATGAGGGTGACGGGGTCGGTGGAGGTGACGATCGTCCCTGTGAGGATGAGCGGGCCGTTGAATCCGGCGCCGAACTCCTCCGCGACGAGGTCGTAGTTCTGTCGCGCCGAGGAGTCTGCGGGCAGCACCCCGGCGTTCGGCAGGGCGAGCGCGAGCGAGCCCGCGGGGATCGCGACAACGCCGAGGCCGATGACGACGGCGAGGGAGGTGACGACGGGATGCCGCGTCGCGACGCGCACCCAGCGCGTGCTGACGCCGACGTGCGGGGCGGGCTCCTTCCCGTCCTTCTTCGGTTTCGGGGCGCGGCGGGGGCGACCGGCGACCCTCGCACCGAAGAATCCGAGGAAGGCGGGCGTGAGCGTCACGGCGATCGCGACGGCGATCGCCACGGCCACGGCCGCGGCGATGCCCATGGTGGTGAGGAAGGGGATTCCCGCGAAGCTCAGGCCGATGAGCGCGATGAGCACCGTGATGCCCGCGAAGACGACGGCCGAGCCCGCCGTGCCGACGGCGCGGGAGGCCGACTCCTCCGGGTCGGCCCCCGCTCTGACCTGATCCTGATGGCGGGCGACGATGAACAGCGCGTAGTCGATTCCGACGGCGAGGCCGAGCATGAGCGCGAGCAGCGGCGTCGTCGAGGAGACCGAGGCGAAGGCCGTGGCCGCGAAGATTCCCGCCAGGGAGACCCCCACGCCGAGGACGGCGGTGGCGAGGGGGAGGCCGGCGACGGCGAAGGACCGGAACGTGACGATGAGGACGAGGAGGGCGATGAGGAGGCCCACGAGTTCGGTGAGTCTCACGCCGGGGAGGGAGATGGCGAAGAGGTCGCCGCCGAGGGAGGTCTCCGCGCCTGCGGGGAGCGCGGCGGCGACCGCGTCGACGATCGAGGTCAGCTCGTCCTTGACGGCATCGGAGACGGAGGTGGCTGCGCCATCGAACTGGATCTTCACGAGGGCGGCGGTGTCGTCGTCGTTGATCATCCCGGAGACGGTGTCGTCGTAGGGGGAGGTGACGGCGGCGATGCCGTCGAGGTTGCCGATGTCGTCGACGGCGCTCTCGATTTGCGTGCGGTAGGGGTCTTCGGTGACCGTATCGCCGTTCGTGGCGACGACGATGAACTGCGCGCTCGTGCCGCTCACCTGGGGGAACGTGCGGGAGAGCTGTTCGAGGCCCGCCTGTGACTCCGTGCCGGGGATGGAGAACGTGTCGTCCGTCCCTTTGCTGAGGAGCAGGGCGCCCCCGCCGGCGATGCCGAGGACGAGCAGCCACGCGACGAGCACGGGCCAGGGGTGGCGGAAGGACCAGCGTCCCAGCGAGGACAGGAGTGTGGACACGCATTCCTCCGGAGGAGTCTTCTGATGGGCTTCGATACAGTTATGTATTGAATACAATTCTGTATTGTACGGGGGTGGGCTTCGACGAAAACTGTGCTCTCCGTGTGAAAGTGGAAGGCAGCGGATCCGAGGAAGAAAAGAGGGCGGATCGATGGAGATTCCGACGACGCGCAGCCGGGAGAACACGCGGGCGCGGCTCTTCGAGGCGGCCGCGCAGCTTTTCGCCGAGGTGGGTCTGGACGGGGCGAGCGTCGAGTCGATCTGCGAGCGCGCCGGGTTCACGCGTGGTGCCTTCTACTCCAACTTCGCGACGAAGAACGAGCTCTTCTTTGAACTGATGGTGTCGCTGGGTGCGGCGCATCTCGCCGCTGTCCGCGCCCGGGTCGACGAACTGACGGCTGCGGGGGTCATCCACGGTTCGAGTGATGCCTTCCTCATCGTCGAGCAGATCCTGGAAGCGATCGGCGGTGACAGGACGGGAGTCCTGCTGTCGGCGGAGATCCGTGTGCAGGCCCTGCGTGATCGGGAGCTCGGCGCAGCCCTCATCGCGCACGAGGACGAGCTGTACCGGGGCATCGAGGAGATCATCGATACCGTCCTCGCGGGAGGGCGGTTCGCGCTCCGGGTCTCGTCAGTCGCCGCCGCGCGCATGCTCACCGCGGCGTGCGAGGTCGCGGTGGAGCGCGCCACCATCGTGGGTGAGGGGGACGTGCAGGTGCAGCGGGCCGCGACGGAGTCGCTGAGGACCGTCATCGCCCTCCTCCTCGCCGACGATGCGGGATCAGCGCGGCGCCCGCGCCGAGGCTGAGGGGCGCTGCGGCGAGGAGGGGGTGCTCGAGGGCTTCGGGGTCGCCGTGCGCCATCCGGCTGAGCCGCAGGTGCGGGGAATCTCCTCGATGCCCTTGATTAAGAGAGCATCCTCTCATAATCTGTTCTCGTGACTGCGACACCGGAACGTCCCGCGGGCCGCCGAGGCCCCGGCAGGCCCCCCGTCCTCACGGCCGACGCCATCGCCCGCGCCGTGCTCGACCTCGGCTTCCCCGGACTCACCTTCGCCGCTGTGGCGGAACGACTCGGAGTGGGGCAGGCGACCCTCTACCGGCATGCGAGCAACAGGGACGAGCTCGTCCGCCTCGGGCTCGACCTCGCGCTCCGCGAGCATGAGTGGCCCGATCTCGACGGGCCCTGGCGTCCGCTCCTGGAACGCTGGGCGATCGCCTCCTGGCGGGCCTGGGAGAAGTATCCCGGCGCCGTGCGCGAAACGGGCGATGCGGCGCTGCCGCCGTCCATCGTCGAACTCACCGACCGCGTGGGCAGAGCGCTCGTCGCCCGGGGCTTCATCCCGCGCAGCGCCGTCCTCGCCGTCGACCTCGTGTTCGACCTCGTCGCCGACAGCAAGCGCGGCGCGGAGACCTTCGATGCGATCGCAGAGGACGAGGAGGAGGGCCTGCGCGACCTCATGGCGCATCACTGGGAGGAGCGCGTCGGCGACGAGGACTCGCTCACCCTGCACCTGCGCGCGGAGATGCTCCGCGCGATCCATGCGGAACCCTTCGACTGGTTCCGCGGAAAGCTGCGCGTGGTGCTCGCGGGCATCGCGGAAGAACTCGCCCCCGAGGGGGACCAGGAAAACAGAAAGCACGACGCATGACCACGACCTCCGGCGCCCCCGCGGTGCGCTCACACATCCCGCTGCTGCTCACGGCGGTGTTCCTCGTCTATCTCGGGCAGATGACGCTCAACCCCATCATCGCGCCGCTTGCCCGGCAGGTGGGTCTCGCGGAATGGCAGGTGGGCGTGACGATCAGCGTCGCGGCCGTCATGGTCGTGCTCACGAGTCAGCTATGGGGGCGCCGCTCGCAGTCCTGGGGGCGCAAACCCGTGCTCGTCGCGGCCTTCGCGCTCGCGACCGTGACGATGACGCTCTTCGCGATCGTCTCCCAGCTGGGGATGATCGGCGTGCTCTCCGGCACCGTGCTGTTCGTCCTCTTCGTGCTGCTGCGCGGGCTGGGCTTCGGCACCGCGATCGCGGCCGTCCCGCCGACCGCGCAGGCCTACATCGCCGATGTCACCACGGACGAGCAGGCGCGCGTCAAGGGGATGGCGGGCGTGGGGGCCGTGCAGGGCGTGGCGATGGTGGGTGGTGCCGTCGTGGGCGGGGTGCTCTCCGCCTTCGGACTGCTCACGCCCCTCATCGTCGTCCCCGTCCTTCTCGGAGCGGGTCTCATCGTCGTCGCGTTCCGTCTGCCGCGCGAGCCGCGGGCCACGCTCATCGAGGAACCGCTGCGGGTGAGCCCTCTCGATGCGCGGGTGTGGCCGTACCTTGTCGCGGGATTCGGGATGTTCACCGCCCTCGGTTTCATCCAGGTCATCACGGGATTCCTCGTGCAGGACCGGCTGCTGCTGGACTCTGGGCAGACGGGACTCGTCACGGGGGCCGCGCTGCTCACGGCGGGAGTCGGCATGGTGCTCGCGCAGGCCGTCATCGTGCCGCGCTCCGGCTGGACGCCCGCGACGCTGCTGCGTGTGGGCTCCGGTGTTGCGGCGGTCGGTTTCGTCGTGCTCGTGTTCGACCTGGGGATCGTCGGGATCCTCGTGGCGATGCTGCTCATCGGCGTCGGTCTGGGGGTCGCGACGCCCGGGTACACGGCCGGTCCGACCCTCGCTATGCAGCGTGAGGAACAGGGCGCCCTCGCGGGGCTCATCGGGGCGACGAACGGTCTCACCTTCGTCATCGCCCCCACGCTCGGCACGGTGCTTTACGGCGCCTGGGGCCCTCTCCCCGTCCTCATCGGCGCCGTGATCATGACCGCTGTCCTCCTCTTCGTCCTCCTTCACCCCCGCTTCCGTCCCTGACCCCCGCCCCCCGCCACATCTCCGTCTATGTGGCACTAACCTGCCGGTTTCGGCGGGTAAGCCGACGGTTCACGCCACATAGACGGGGTGACAGAGGGGAGGGGAGGAGTATGAGTCAGGGGGTGAGGAGAGCGTGGCAGCGGGTGAGGCGGGCGAGCCACCAGTCGCGGGTTTCTCGCGGGGCCTCGTAGACGGCAAGGCGAGCGGGGTCGGGGGCGACGCGTCCCACGGGGATCGAGCCCTCGCGCGGGGAGAGGTCGGCGACGTCGTCGACGAAGAGCGCCGAGGTACCGAGGCCGCAATCGAAATCGAGGGCGGGGAGAGCAGCCGCGAGAGCCGCCCCCTGGGAGAGTCCGACGGCCGTGTCCAGCGCGCTCGAGACGACGGCCGGGAGTCCCGCCTCAGCGATGATCTGCAGGGCGCGGTGCGCGCCACCGAGGGGCTGCGCCTTGACGACGACGAGATCCGCGGCGCCCGCGCGCGCGACGGCGAGCGGATCGGAGGCCTTGCGGATGCTCTCATCCGCGGCGATCGCGATGCCGAGATGCGCGATGCGATCCCGCAGTGCGGTGAGCTCCGGCACCGTCGCGCAGGGCTGCTCCGCGTACTCGAGGTCGAAGGGGGCGAGGGCGTGCAGGGCGTGCTCGGCCTCGTCGACGTTCCATAGCCCGTTGACGTCGATGCGCACGCGCCCCGCGGGCCCCAGTGCCTCCCGGACCGCGCGCACCCGCGCCACATCGTCGTCGAGCGTCTGTCTCGGGCCCGCCACCTTCACCTTCGCCGTGCGGCAGCCGGGGAAACGCGCGAGGACCGCGGGGACGAACGCGGCGGCGACGGCAGGAACCGTCGCGTTCACCGGGATCTCGGTGCGCAGCGGCGCAGGTTGCGCGGTCCAGCCGAAATCGATCGCGGCGGCGAGCCACGTCGCGGCCTCGGCATCGTCGTACTCGGTGAAGGGGGAGAACTCCGCCCAGCCCTCCGGACCCTCCAGGAGTAGAGCCTCGCGCACATCGATTCCGCGGAACCGGGTCGTGAGCGGCAGAACGACGACGCGAGCGGTGGACAGCAGGTCCGACAGCGGAGGGAGCATGCCCCCATTCTCCTCCCCGCGTGCCCGCGCTTTCCCTCCCCGCACGCCCCGTACCTCCCGTCATTTGCCGCGAGTTGTCGCCTCCCGCTCCTTCGAGGCGACAATGTGAGGCAAATGACAGGCGCGGGAGGCGGGTTCAGGGGAGGCGCTTCTGCAGCTCGGCCATGCGCGCGGTCTCCTCGAAGCCGAGGAGGGCGTTGACGGCGAGCATGGGGCCGTTCAAGACGGCGTTGTAGGTGACGATCCGCGGAATCTCGGGCGCGTGCCGCTGGAGAAGCCGCAGATTCTCCAGCTTCACACGCAGGCCCAGGCGATGCCCACGATCCTCCCGGCGCACGAGCGTCCCCCACTGGTAAGCGTTGCCGTCATCACGGGAGAGGACGATCTGCGTGTAGGCGACGACGTGTCCATCGGCGTTCCGCGCGATCGTCCCCAGCGTGGTTCGGCCCTGGTCCCGGAGAAGAGCCTCGCTCTCGCGCAGCTCGGAGAGGCCGCGCTGCGCCGTCTGCACATCCAGATCGCCCGTTGGTGCCTCCGTCCCGAGGATGCCGTCGAGGTACGCCCACTCCGCGGCATAGGCATCGGGAACAGGGCCGACGAAGGATCGCGTCTCGTATCCGGCGGAGGCCGTCCGCGCCGCTATGAGGAGGGAATCGATGCGTGCATCGGCAACGGGAAGGCTCAGACTGCTCTCCTTGTCGCCCAGGGCGATCGCGTAGCCGTGCGCGCGGGCGAACTCGCGTCCTGGCGCTCCCGCACCGTCGTCCTCGGTGAGCGTGTCGAGGGCGGGGCGGGCTTCGGTGGACGTGCTCAAGGACGTATCGGACCGGAGCGTCGTGCGTCCCGCGGCTGCGGCCTCGGCCTCCATCGTGGCGAGGAGAGCGCTGCCGACGCCGTGCCGCCGGTGCGAAGCGGCGACGGAGACCAGGAGCGTCGCGCTGTGCCGATTGTCCGTGAGCGGAAGCGCGAGAGACCCGGAGCCGACGACGACACCGTCGCGGCGCGCGAGGTAGACCCGACGCTCGACGTGTCCGGTGCGCTGCTGCTTCTTCGCACGGTTCTCCTCCCGGGACCACAGCATGGCGTCGGGGCCGAGATCAGTGCGCAGGGCTGCCGCGTACTGGTCCCACCACGCATCCATCGCTTCACCGTCGAAGGGATCGATGCGGGTGATGTCGAGGGGTGTCTCCATCCCTCCACGCTAGCGACCTCGGTCATTTGCCGCGAGTTGTCGCCTCCCACCCCTTCGACGACAGTGTGAGCCAAATGACGGTCGGGGGAGGAGGAAAGGGACGGGGGAGGGCGAACTAGGGTGGAGGGGTGACTGACATACACGTCTCCGACCTCTTCGACCCGGCGGAGTGGGTGCTCGCGCCCGGCGCCGAGGAGTACGCGGACATTACCGCCCACGTCTCCCACGACGGCGGCGTCGCCCGCATCGCCTTCGACCGCCCGGAGGTGCGCAACGCCTTCCGCCCGCGCACGGTCGATGAGCTCTACCGCGCGCTCGACATCGCCCGGCAGGACTCCCACATCGGCGCCGTCCTCCTCACCGGGAACGGGCCGAGCCCCAAGGACGGCGGCTGGGCCTTCTGCTCCGGCGGAGACCAGCGCATCCGCGGCCGCGACGGCTACAAATACTCCGAGGAGGAGGCCGCTGTCACCGACGGCGCGCGCGCTGGGCGCCTGCACATCCTGGAGGTGCAGCGCCTCATCCGTTTCATGCCCAAGGTCGTCATCGCTGTCGTCCCCGGCTGGGCCGCGGGCGGAGGGCACTCCCTGCATGTTGTGTGCGACCTCACGATCGCCTCGGCGGAGGAGGCGCGCTTCAAGCAGACGGATGCCGATGTCGGCTCCTTCGATGCGGGCTACGGGTCGGCGTACATGGCTCGGCAGACGGGGCAGAAGTTCGCGCGCGAGGTGTTCTTCCTCGCGGAGGAGTACTCCGCGCAGCGCGCC
>JAATFJ010000184.1 GCA_015655255.1 Actinomycetales bacterium
CGGCGAGACCCCCGTCGTCTTCGACTGGGACTACCTCAACGCCGCCCATACCGCCGACAACGACAACTGGAAGGTCGTCGTCTTCGACGGCACCGGCTACGCGGGCTACTACAACCAGGCCGTCAACAAGGACGCACCGCACCCTGCGGCCGCGCGGCTGTGGCAGGAGTTCCTCTTCAGCGACGAGGTGCAGAACCTGTGGCTCAAGGGCGGTGCACGCCCCTCCCGGATGGACGCCATGACGGAGGCGGGGACGATCGATGCCGACCTCGCTGCCGCCCTCCCCGAGGTTCCGGACGAGACGGTCGTGCCCACGGAGGAGCAGAGCACGAACGCAGGAACCCTGCTCGGCGAGAAGTGGGCAGCGGCGGTCCAGTGACCTCCACCCTCTCCGTCGCGGCCGTGGCCCCCGCAGAGGGGGCCGCGGCTCGCGGCGTCTCCGCCCCGCGAAAACGCGGCACAACGGGGAAGGCCTGGCGGGGGTGGCTGGGCCTCGTCCCCTTCGTCCTCTACATCGTCCTCTTCCTCGTCCTCCCCACGATCCTCTCGCTCGCCTCTGGCCTCTTCGACGGCGACGGGAACTTCACGCTCGACAACGTCGCCGCCCTCGGCGATCCGACGATCCTCGGCGTCTTCTGGAACACCATCTGGGTCTCGCTCGTCACCGCCGTCGTCGGCGCCGTCGTGGGCGCGCTCGTCTGCTACGCGCTCCTGGGCCTCTCCGAGTCGCATCCAGTCCGTCGCGTCGTCAATGCGATCGCGGGGGTCCTCGCCCAGTTCGGCGGCGTCATGCTCGCCTTCGTGTTCATCGCCTCCTTCGGCCTCCAGGGCGTGTTCACCGGATGGATCCTGCAGGTCACGGGCCTCAACATCTACGAGAGCGGACCGTGGCTCTACGAGCTGCCCGGCCTCATCGGCCCCTACATCTACTTCCAGGTGCCGCTCATGGTCATCACCTTCCTCCCCGCCCTCACCGCGCTCAAGCCGCAGTGGGCGGAGGCGAACCTCACGCTCGGCGGCACACGACTGGGCTTCTGGGCGTACATCGGCATCCCCGTACTCACCCCCGCGTTCCTCGCGAGCGTCATGCTGCTGTTCGCCAACGCCTTCTCCTCCTACGCCACGGCCGCGGCCCTTGCGAGCCAGGGCGCACCGATCGTGCCACTGCAGATCCGCGCCGCCCTCACGAGCGAGACGGTGCTCGGCCGGGAGAACCTCGCAGGAGCGCTGGCCCTGGGCATGATCGTCATCGTGGCCCTCGCCATGTGGGGCTACAACGCGATCCAGAAGCGCGCAGAGAGGTGGCAACGATGAGCTCTCCGCTCACACCCCCCAGGACCGTGCAGTGGGTCATCGGCGTCGTCGTCGGGATGTGCTTCGCGCTCCCCCTCCTCGGCACGCTGCTCTACACCTTCGGACTCTCCCAGGGCAGCTTCACCCTCGACAACTGGATCCGCGTGTTCTCCCCGGAGAATCAAGCCGCCCTCAAACCGATCTGGCTGGGTCTGGGCAACTCCCTCATCCTCGCCCTCGTGACCGTGGCGATCGTGTTGTTCCTCATAGCCCCGACGATCCTCCTCGTCAATCTGCGCTTCCCGCAGTTGCGCCGGGTGTTCGAGTTCGTCGCTCTGCTGCCGATCTCGATCCCCGCGATCGTGCTCGTCGTGGGGCTCTCTCCCATCTACCTGCAGGTGAGCAGGACCCTGGGCACCGGTGCATGGACCCTCGCCTTCGCCTACGGCATCACCGTGCTGCCCTTCGCCTACCGTTCCATCCAGGCCTCGGTCGATGCGATCGACATCACGACGCTCTCCGAGGCGGCGCGCTCGCTGGGCTCCGGCTGGGTCACGGTCGTGCTCCGCGTGCTCGCTCCCAATCTCCGACAGGGGCTACTCTCTGCCTCGCTCATCTCCATCGCCGTCGTGCTGGGCGAGTTCACCATCGCCTCGCTCCTAAACCGGCAGGTGTTCCAGACGGCCATGGTCGTCGTCCAGAAGCAGGATGCGATGGCGCCCGCGATCTTCACGCTCCTCGCCCTCGCCTTCGTCTTCGTCCTTCTCCTCATCATCGGCGCCGTCGGCAGCGGCCGCGCCGGAAAGGTCCGCAAATGACCGACACCGAATCGCTCAGCACACCGCGGGCGCTGCCCCGGACATCGGACAACGCCCTGCTAGCCGAGGCCGGGGAGGGGACGCGTGTCGAGTTCCGCGACATCGTGAAGGACTACGGGTCCACGCGCGTATTCTTCGGCATCGACCTCGACATCAAGCCCGGAGAGTTCGTCTCGCTGCTGGGCCCCTCCGGCTGCGGCAAGACGACGGCGCTGCGCGTGCTCTCGGGACTCGAGCAGGCCTCCGGCGGTCAGGTGCTCCTGGGCGGAAAGGACGTCTCCGCGGTGCCGACGAACAAGCGCGACATCGGCATGGTGTTCCAGTCCTACTCGCTGTTCCCCCACCTCAGCGTCGCCGACAACGTCGCGTTCGGGCTGCGTCGCCGTGGCATCGCCAAGGCGGCCGCGGCCCGGCGTTCGCTCGATGCGCTCGCGCTCGTGGGCCTCGACCACTTGGAGGACCCTTACCCGCATCAGCTCTCCGGCGGCCAGCAGCAGCGCGTCGCGCTCGCCCGCGCCCTCGTCACCGAACCCCGCGTGCTGCTCCTCGACGAGCCCCTCTCGGCCCTCGACGCGAAGGTGCGCGTGCAACTGCGCGACGAGATCCGCCGCATCCAGCTGCGACTGGGCATCACGACGGTCTTCGTCACGCACGACCAGGAGGAGGCGCTCGCCGTCTCCGACCGGATCGCCGTGATGAACGCGGGACGGATCGATCAGATCGATACCCCGGAGGAGCTCTACCAGCGACCCTCGACGGCGCACGTCGCGGCGTTCATCGGCCTGTCCAGCATCGTCCCCGGCGTCGCGAATGGCGCGACGGTGACGGTGTGGGGTCGGGAGCTTCCGCTCAACACACCCGCGCAGGGCGAGGTGGAGGTGCACCTCCGCCCGGAGAACGTGCACTTCGTCTCCGTCTCCGGGGTGGGCGTGGTCGGGGCGACCGTGGAGGAGAGCACCTTCCTCGGCAGCATGCGCCGCACCGTGGTCCGCACGGAGTCCGGCGCGCTCGTCCGCCTCCAGCACGAGGCGCGCATCCGCCCGGAGTTCGGCGAGCGCGTCTGGATCGGGGTCGAGGATGCCCCCGTCGCGGCGCGCGCCCGCGCAGAGCCCTGACCGATCATCCACGAGTACGGTGCGAACGAAAGGCACTCCCCCTGGCAGGTAAGTTCGAGCTCTACACCGACAAAGCCGGCGAGTACCGGTTCCGCTTCAAGGCGGGCAACGGCGAGGTCATCGCCACCGGCCAGGGCTACTCCTCCCAGTCCGCCGCGCTGAACGGCATCGACTCCGTCCGCCGCAACGCCCCGAGGCCGAGGTCGTCGAAACGGACTCCTGACCTCGCCTGCTCAGCGGGAGTGGTGTCGGCCGATGGGGAGCATGAGCGGACGACCGGACACCGGGTCAGAA